>NZ_KI421511.1:4949784-5120345 GCF_000473265.1 Amycolatopsis thermoflava N1165 | reverse complement strand
AGACGTCCGACTACGCGGCGATGATCGAAGAGGTCCGGCCGCGGTGCGCCGCGCTGGAGCAGGTGGTGCTGCTGGGCTCGGACGAGTGGTCGGAGTTGATGGAGTCCGGGCGGGGCAAGGCGTTGCCGGAGGTCGGCCTGTCCGCCGACGACCCGATCAACATCCAGTACACCTCGGGCACGACGGGCTTCCCGAAGGGCGCGACCCTGTCGCACCACAACATCCTCAACAACGGCTTCTTCGTCGGCGAGCTGTGCCACTACACGGAAGCGGACCGGGTGTGCATCCCGGTGCCGTTCTACCACTGCTTCGGAATGGTGATGGGCAACCTCGCGGCCACCACGCACGGCGCGTGCATGGTGATCCCGGCGCCGTCGTTCGAGCCGAAGGCCACCCTGCAGGCGGTGGAGGCGGAGCGGTGCACGTCCCTGTACGGGGTGCCCACGATGTTCATCGCGGAGCTGGCCGAGCCCGGCTTCGAGGACTACGACCTGAGCAGCCTGCGAACCGGCATCATGGCGGGCTCGCCCTGCCCGGTCGAGGTGATGAAGCAGGTCATCGAGCGGATGGGCATGGCCGAGGTGTCCATTTGTTACGGCATGACGGAAACCTCGCCGGTGTCGACGCAGACCCGGTCGGACGACTCGATCGAGCGGCGGGTGTCGACGGTCGGACGGGTCGGGCCGCACCTGGAGGTCAAGATCGTCGACCCGGAGACCGGGCTGACGGTGCCGCGCGGCGAGCCGGGTGAGCTGTGCACCCGGGGCTACTCGGTGATGCTCGGATACTGGGACCAGCCGGACAAGACGGCCGAGGTGATCGACAAGGCGAGGTGGATGCACACCGGCGACCTCGGCGTGATGGACGACGAGGGCTACATCCAGATCACCGGGCGGATCAAGGACATGGTCATCCGCGGCGGCGAGAACATCTACCCCCGGGAGATCGAGGAGTTCCTCTACACGCACCCGGATGTGCTGGACGCGCAGGTGATCGGCGTCCCGGACCAGCGCTACGGCGAAGAGCTGATGGCGTGGATCCGGATGCGCGAGGGAGCCCAGCCACTGACGGCGGAGTCGCTGCGGGAGTTCTGCACGGGAAAGCTGGCGCACTACAAGATCCCGAAGTACGTGCACATCGTGGACGAATTCCCGATGACCGTGACCGGAAAGGTACGAAAGGTCGAGATGCGGGAAAAGGCACTGAAGATCCTCGACCTGGAATAGGAAAGGAAACCGCCACCCGGCAACGAAGGCGGCCCGACAAACCCACCCCAAAACCGCCACCCGGCAACGAAAGCAAGCCGACCAACCCAACCAGACCTCCCCCGCCCCCGATCCACAGCCGATCTTTAGTCGCCGATCAGGGTTGTCAAGGCACGCTTTCCCGCCTTGACAACCCTGCTCGGCGACTGAAACACAATCAGGCATCGGGGGCGGGGGAGGTCGCACCCAAGGCGACCTTCCGACGCGCCGCAAGGCGCACCGCCCGCAGGGCGGAAAAGATCAAAAGAGTCCTCGCCGGAAAGCCACCGGGATGACCACCCAGCTCGGGTGTTGTTCAAAGATCAGGCGCGTGTGCGGCGGATGGTCCTCATCACGAACATGACGACCAGCAGGACCACCAAGCCGCCGCCGGTGCCGGCCAGCGCCACGATCATCGGCGTCCAGTTCTTCGGCGACGCGTCCGGCAGCCCGGACGGCAACTGCCTGCCCGCCTCTGCGGCCAGGCCCTCCTCGGCGGGCACGATCGCGGTCAGCGCCGCCACCGGGTTGACCACGCCGAAACCGGTGAAGTTGTCGCGTCCGCCCTGCGCGCCGGGGTGCTGCGCGGTCACCCGGATGCGGTTCATGATCTGCCTGGCGTTCAGGTTCGGGTACTGCGCGGCCACCAGCGCCGCCACCCCGGCCACGTACGGCGCCGCGAAGCTCGTCCCCTGGATGGGCGTCGCCTTGTCGTTCTCGATCGTCTGGTTCGCCAGCTGCGACGAGCCCTTCGACGGGTCCAGCGAGATGATGTTCGTGCCCGGGGCGGCCACGCTCACCCACGGCCCGTGCACGCTGAACGGCGCCACCCCGCCGGTTTCGTCGATCGCCGCCACCGACAGCACGTCGTCGGAGAACCACGGGGGCGTCACGATCGACCGGGGCTTGTTCGGGTCGGCCTGGTCGTTCTGCGGGCACGTCTCGGACGTGTTGCCCGCCGCGGCGACGACCACCACGTTCCGATCCACGGCGTACCGCACCGCGGCCTGGATCGCCCGCTCGCCGTCGGTGATCGAGCCGTCCGCCGGCCGGCAGTTGTCCACCGACATGTTGATCACGTCGACGTTCAGGTTCACCGCGCGCACGATCGCCTGCGCCAGCGACAGCGTGGTGCCCGCGCCGTTCGCGTCGTTCTGCTGCCGTCCACCGGTCTGCTGGCCGCTGGTGCCGCCCGCGGAGTCCGGTTTGGAGTAGTTCTGACTGGACTGCCGGATCGACACGATCGTCGAATCGGGCGCGACGCCGGTGAACCCGATCTGGTCCTGCGGCGTCTGCGCGGCGATGATCCCGGCCACCTCGGTGCCGTGACCGTCGCAGTCGTTCAGGCCGTTGTCACCGGCCGAAACGTAGTCACCGCCGCCCTCCAGCCGGGGCAGGTACGGGTGCCGGGTCACGCCGGTGTCGATCACCGCGACCCGGATGCCGCCGCCCGCCGAACCGGTCTTGGCGCGGGCGAGCTGCTGGGCCTCCTCGATCTGGAGGTACTGCTGGCCCCACGGCTTCTCCCGCAGCACGACCTCCTTCTGCCCGAGGTCGCGCGTCACACAGGCGTTCTTCTGCTGGTAGTCGAAGCTGTTGCGGCCACCGTTGTCGCTCGGCAGGTAGCTGGCGACGAACGGCGGCGGCACCGCCCAGTACCCGTCGGAGCCGGTGCCGCCCGTCTGCGCCTGGGCCGTCCCGGTCGCCAGGACGCCGATCGACGCCGCCAGCAGGACGGTCGCCGTCCGGCCGGGCGCACCGAGTCTCCGCACGCGAGTTCCCCCTCGAATCATGCTCAGCCGAACGAGATGTGCCGCAGCGTGGCGTACAGGTCCATGACGGCCAGCGCGAGCGGCAGCACGGTGGCGATGCAGATCGCCTCGAAGATCTCGACGGTGCGGCGCAGCGGCGGCGAGAACCGCTGGTTGGGGAACACGACGCCGACCACCAGCGAACCCGCGCCGATGATCACCAGCGCGCCGAACACCCACAGCAGGCGGCCCATCGGTGTCTGCGTGCCCAGCCAGCCGATCAGGATGCCGGCGCCGGACACGATGCCGGTGGTCAGCAGCGCGACGGCCTGGCTGCCGTTGGCGTAGGAGCGGGCGCGCAGCAGCAGCACCATCGTCGCGACGGCGGCGGTGAGGATGCCCCACACGCCGGGCGCGGTCGCGGTGATGATCGCGGCGATCGCGGTCGCGCTGCCGCACCCGATCAGCAGGCCGGTCATGTAGTTGTGGGCGACGGCCGTGCGGCGCTCGATCTCGGCGTAGTCCGGGAACGTCGTGTCCTCTTTGAGCTCCTCCGCGGTGCCCGGCACGTGCGGCAGCGGCAGCTTGGCCAGCCAGATCGTCGCGCGCGGCAGCAGGGAGATCAGCGCCAGCGCGCCGGCCGCGGTGCCCGCGGCGATGCCGGCCGCCGGGTGCGCGATCAGGGTCGCGATGGTGAACGCGACTACCCCGATCACACCGGCCGTGGCGGCGGCGATGAACGTCGTGATGCCCGCGCCCATGATCATGATCGCGACCGCGGCCAGGATCACCACGAGCCCGCTGGCCAGCAGCAGGTTGGCCCGCACGGTCAGTCCGGGCACGGCGTAGAAACCGGCGACGAACGCGAACGGCAGCCCGCCCGCGGCGGCGATCACCACCCCGGTCGCCTCGGCCTGGTAGGCCTTCGCCAGCGTCGCGCCGACCGCGAGGCAGGCGATCGCGGCGACACCCGCGGTGAGCGCGGCGGCCAGGCCGTTTCCGCCGAACAGCGGGCCGCCGAAGAACAGGGCCACGGCCGCGGTGAACAGCGCCAGGCCGCCCGCGATGTGCCCGATGCGCCGCGCGGTCTCCTTGGTCCACGGCCGGAAGGTGTCCGGCTGGGCGTCGGCGATCGCGTCGACCACGTCGTCGTACAGCGGCGGCGGCGGGTTGTCGTTGCGCTTGCGCAGCTGCAGCAGGTCGCCGTCGACGATGCCCAGCGAGGCGAGCGTCCGGCTCGGGTCGAGCGGCGCGTCACCCAGCTTGGCCAGCGCCCAGCCGCCGTGGCGGGCGCCGCCGTCCGGCGAGGTCTCCCTGGCCATGTCGAGCAGCATCGGCATCAGGTCGGCGACCGCGACGTCGGCGGGCAGCGCCACGTCGATCCTGGTCCGGGGCGCGACCACCGTCACCCTGCTGAATACCGTCGTGCCCGTTGCCACTTGCCTGCCCCCTACCCGAGAGAATGCTGCGGGCTACTTATACCGAACGACCGTGTCCGCGGCAGCCGCTGCCCGTGAATTCCTGCCCAACGTGCACCCGCGGATCGTTCCGGACTGTCGGTGGGCGGTCCTAGTATTACTGCACCTGGCTCCGCCACGGGGGTGGATTCGGGCAATCGGTGCCGGGTTGGGCGGTCTCGGCCTCGGAAGAGGCCGTTGTTCGCTACCGTGTGGGCGCTGGAGGAGCAGGACGACTTGAAGAGGGGACCCTTCGGTGAGCACGCTGCAGTTCAAGAGGTCACCACGGCTTGCTGCGCCGCGCCCACCGGGTGGTGAGGTCCACCTCGAACCGCCGCCCGAGGTGCCCCGCACGATCCCGGGCAACGTCGTCCAGAAGATGATGCCCGTGGTCATGATCGTGGCCACCATGGGCATGGTCGTCGTCATGTTCACCACCGGCGGATCGGCGGCGCGCAGCCCGCTGACGCTGATGTTCCCGCTGATGATGCTCATGTCGATGGGCGGGATGTTCGCCGGCGGCGGCAAGAGCGGCGGGGCCAAGAAGGCCGAGATGAACGAGGACCGCAAGGACTACCTGCGGTACCTCGGGCAGATGCGTGAGCGGGCCCGCGAGGCGATGGCCGAGCAGCGCGCGTCGCTGGAGTGGGTGCACCCGGATCCGCAGGCGCTGTGGTCGCTGGCCGCGAGCCGCCGCATGTGGGAACGCCGCCAGAACGATCAGGACTTCCTGCACCTGCGCGTCGGGCGCAGCTCGCACCGGCTGGCGACGCGCCTGGTGCCGCCGCAGACCGGCCCGGTCGACGAGCTGGAGCCGATCGCCACGCTGGCGCTGCGCCGGTTCGTGCGCGCCCACTCGATCGTCCCCGACCTGCCCACCCAGATCACCCTGCGCGGGTTCGCAGCGGTGAGCCTGAGCGGCGACAAGGAGCTGACCCGCGGTCTGACCAGGGCGATGCTGGCCCAGCTGGTCACCTTCCACAGCTGTGACGACGTGCTGCTCGCGTTCGCCACCACCGGCCGCGCGAAGGCCGAGTGGGAGTGGGCGAAGTGGCTGCCGCACGTCCAGCACCCCGAGCTGGCCGACGGCATCGGCCAGCTGCGCATGATGGCCGGTTCGCTCGCGCAGATCGAGCAGTGGCTGGACGCGGAGCTGCGCGACCGCCCGCGGTTCTCGCGCAACGCGACGCCGTCGCCGGACCAGCCGCACATCGTGATCGTGCTGGACGACGCCGAGGTCACCCGCGAGGAGCAGATCATCCTCGAGGAGGGCCTGGTCGGCGTCACCCTGATCGACCTCTCCGACTCGCTGGGCAACCTCGCCGCGCGCCGCGGCCTGCGCCTGGTCGTGGAGAAGGAACGCGTCGGCGCGCGCAGCGGCGGCGGCATCGAGTGGTTCGGCAAGCCGGACACCCTCAGCGTCGTCGAGTGCGAGGCGCTGGCCCGCAAGCTCGCGCCGTACCGGGTCGGCAGCGCGGCGCAGGAGGCCAGCGAGGACGAGCCGCTGCTGTCCAACCCGACGCTGCTCGAGCTGCTCGGCATCCCGGGCGACCCGATGACGTTCGACGTGCAGCAGGCCTGGCGGCCGCGCCCGGTGCGCGACCGCTACCGCGTGCCGTTCGGGATCGGCGAGTTCGGGCAGGCCGTCGAGCTGGACATCAAGGAAGCCGCGATGGAGGGCATGGGCCCGCACGGCCTGTGCATCGGGGCGACCGGTTCCGGTAAGTCGGAGTTCCTGCGCACGCTGGTGCTCGGCCTGCTGGCCACGCACTCCAGCACGACGCTGAACATGATCCTGGTCGACTTCAAGGGTGGTGCGACGTTCCTCGGCCTGGACAAGGCCCCGCACGTCGCCGCGACGATCACCAACCTGGCCGGTGACCTGACGCTGGTCGACCGCATGAAGGACGCGATCGCGGGCGAGGTCGCGCGGCGACAGGAAGTGCTCGCGAAGGGCAACTACAAGAACGTCTGGGACTACGAGAAGGCCCGCGAGAACGGCGCCGACCTCGACCCGCTGCCCGCGCTGTTCATCTGCATCGACGAGTTCTCCGAGATGCTGACGGCCAAGCCGGACTTCATCGACATCTTCCTCCAGATCGGCCGCGTCGGCCGGTCGCTGCAGATGCACATGCTGCTCGCCTCGCAGCGGCTGGAGGAGGGCAAGCTGCGTGGTCTGGACACGTTCCTGTCCTACCGGATCGGTCTGAAGACGTTCTCCGCCGCGGAGTCCCGGGCCGCGATCGGCGTGCCGGACGCGTTCGAGCTGCCGTCGATCCCGGGTTCGGGGTACCTGAAGTACGACACGTCCACGATGGTCCGGTTCAAGGCGTCCTACGTGTCCGGTCCGTACCGGCCCGCCGGGATGCAGGCGGCCGGGCCGGTGGCCAACGTCGTGCGTGCGGACAAGCGGCCGCAGCTGTTCGTGCCCGACTTCGTGGAGCTGCCGCCGGAGCCCGAGCCGGAGCCGGTGCGCGTCGAGGCCGCGCCCCAGCCGCAGCAGGAGGAGGGCACCGAGCCGACCGAGCTCGAGGTCATCGTCGACCGCCTGATCGGCCAGGGGCCGCCCGCGCACGAGGTGTGGCTGCCGCCGCTCGACGAGTCGAACTCGCTGGACACGCTGCTGCCGAACCTCAACCCGACGGACGACCGCGGTCTGTCGCCGGTGGGCTTCTTCGGCAACGGCAAGCTGCAGGTGCCGATCGGCATCGTCGACCGGCCGTTCGAGCAGCGGCGCGACCCGCTGTGGGCGGACTTCTCCGGCGCGGCCGGCCACGGTGTGATCGTCGGCGGTCCGCAGTCGGGCAAGTCGACCCTGCTGCGCACGCTGATCATGTCGCTGTCGCTGGCCAACACGCCGGAGGAGGCGCAGTTCTACTGCATCGACCTCGGTGGTGGCACGCTCGCCGGCCTCTCCGACCTGCCGCACGTCGGTGGTGTCGCGGTGGCCCGGCGCGAGCCGGACAAGGCCCGCCGCATCGTGGCCGAGCTGAACGCGCTCGCCAACGAGCGGGAAGGCCTGTTCGGGCAGCTGGGCATCGACTCGATGGCCGACTTCCGCAACCGCAAGCGGCGCGGCGAGATCACCCCGGAGCAGGACCCGTTCGGCGACGCGTTCCTGATCGTCGACGGCTGGCGCGCCCTGCGCGACGACTTCGAGGAGCTGGAGCCGCAGATCACCGCGCTGGCCCAGCGCGGCCTGGCCTACGGCGTGCACGTGATCATCTCCGCGAACCGGTGGGCGGACATCCGCCCGGCCATCAAGGACATGCTGGGCACGCGGTTCGAGCTGCGGCTCGGTGACCCGAGCGAATCCGACATCGACCGCCGGACCGCGGTGAACGTGCCCGAGGGCCGTCCCGGCCGCGGCCTGACCCGCGACCGGCTGCACATGCTGATCGGCCTGCCGCGGATCGACGGGTCGAGCGACCCGGAGACGATCGGCGCCGGCGTCGCGGACGCGGTCGCGAAGATCAAGGCGGCCTGGCCGGGCCGCCCGGCGCCGCAGGTGCGGCTGCTGCCGGAGATGGTGTCCTACGAGGACGTGCTGTCGATGGACAAGCAGCGGCACACCAAGCTCATCCCGATCGGCATCAACGAGGACGAGCTGGCGCCGGTCTACCTGGACTTCGACGCCGACCCGCACTTCATCGCCTTCGCCGACGGCGAGTCCGGCAAGACGAACCTGCTGCGGCAGATCACGCGCGGGATCACCGAGCGGTACACGGCGAAGGAAGCGGTCATCGTGCTGGTGGACTACCGGCGCACGATGCTCGGGTTCGTGGAGGGCAACCACCTGCTCGGCTACGCGGTGTCGGCCAACCAGCTCGACGGCATGGTCAAGGACATCGTGGGGTCGATGACCCGGCGGCTGCCCGGGCCGGACGTCACGCAGGAGCAGCTGCGCAACCGGTCCTGGTGGAAGGGCCCGGAGCTGTTCATCGTGGTCGACGACTACGACCTGGTGGCCACGCAGACGTCCAACCCGCTCAAGCCGTTGTCGGAGTTCCTGGCCCAGGCCAAGGACGTCGGCCTGCACATGGTCGTGGTGCGCCGCACGGGTGGCGCGTCGCGGGCGGCCTACGACCCGATCATCGGCAAGCTGAAGGAGATCGCGGCGCCGGGCATCGTGATGAACGGCAGCAAGGACGAGGGCCAGCTGCTGGGCAACGTCAAGCCGTCCGCGATGCCGCCGGGCCGTGGTGTGCTGGTGAGCCGCAAGGTCGGCAAGCAGTTGATGCAGGTGTCGTGGATCCAGCCGGACTGATCAGGACCGTCCACATCGGAGCGGGGGCACCAGGGCCGTGGCGCGGCTCTGGTGCCGTTTCGCGGGGGCGCCTCGTGACCTTGCGCGTCGCAGTGGACTTCGGGACGTCGAGCACGTGCGTGGTGGCCGCGCTGAACGGGCGGCCGCCGCAGGTGGTCGTCGTGGACGGGCAGCCGCTCATGTCCTCGGCCGTGTACGCGGCGGCCGACGGCACGCTGTTCGTCGGGCAGGAGGCCGACCGGCAGGCCGCGATGGACCCGTCGCGCTACGAGCCGAACCCGAAGCGCCGCATCGACGAGGGCGAGCTGCTGCTCGGCGACCGCGTCCTGCGGGTCACCGACGTCGTGCGGGCGGTGCTGGAACGAGCCGTCACCGAGGCGCGCCGCCTCGCCAGCAACGCCGAGGTCGGGCTGCTCGTGCTGACCCACCCGGCCGACTGGGGCGCGGTCCGCACCCGGCTGCTGCGCCAGGCCGCGAGCGGTCTGGCCCGCGAGGTCACGCTCGTGCCCGAACCGGTCGCGGCCGCGGTGTTCCACGCCGCCACCTTCGCGCCCGAGGAGATCAACTCCGACCGCACGGTGGAGATCAGCAACCGTCCCGGCGCGACACTGGCCGTGCTCGACCTCGGCGGCGGCACAGTGGACGTGAGCGTCGTGAGCCGGGTGCCCGGCCACCGCGGCGGGTTCCAGGTCCTGGCCACCCGGGGCGACCCGAGCTTCGGCGGCGCCGACGTCGACCAGTTGCTGCTGGAGCACGTCGGCAGCCTGGTGTCCTCGGCGGACCCGGACGCGTGGCGCCAGCTCGTCGAGGGCCGCGAGCTGACCGACCGGCGCCGTCGCCGCGTGCTGCGCCAGGACGTGCGTGGCGCCAAGGAAACGTTGTCCCGGCACGCCTACACCGACGTGCCGATGCCGCCGCCGTTCGCCGACGCGCACGTGACGCGCGAGGACCTGGAGCGCCTGGTCGCCGCGCCGCTGGGCCGCGCGGTCGAGCTCACCTGCGCCGCGATCGAGGAGGCCGAGCTGCGCCCGAAGCAGCTCAGCGCGATCTTCCTGGTCGGCGGGTCGAGCCGGATCCCGATGATCTCGCGGCTTGTCCACGAGCGCACCGGCGTGGTTCCGACCACTCTGGACCAGCCGGAGACGGTGGTCGCGCGTGGCGCGCTGCTCGCGGTCCAGAAGGCGCCCGCGGCGCCGCCGCCGCGCGTGCCCGCCCGGCAGCTCGCCGACCAGCGCACCGAGGTCGTGCGCAACCCGAACGCGCCCCGCCCGGGGTTCTCGCCGCGGCCGCCGACACCGCCCGGCGGGTTCAGCGGTCCGGCCGTGCCGCGCCACGCGCCGCAGGGCGTGCGCCGCCCGCCGCCTGGGCCGCCGCGCCCCGCCCACCACGGCTCCGGCCCGGGTTCGCCGCCGCGCGGGATTCCCGCGCCACCGGCGCGGAAGAAGCCGAAGCTGCCGTGGATCATCGGCGGCGCGGCCGTGCTGGTCGTCGCCGCGGTGGCCGGGCTGGTGCTGGTGCTGACCGCGGACGGGGAGCCGGAACCGCCGCCGGGGAAGGTCGTCGCGCAGTACCACTACCAGTTCACCGCGCCGCAGGACTGGACGCAGACCGGTGGCTCGCCGGACCTGCGGGAGACGCTGATCAAACCGGACGACGCGCAGCAGCAGTTCGACTCGGTGTCGGTCCAGGAGCACCCGCTGTCCTACGACGCGTCGGCCGATCCCGGCCGGCTCGTCAGTGAGTTGCGCTCGCAAATCGAAGCGGCGCCGGCGCAGTACTCCGGGTTCAACCCGGAAGCCACCTACGCCGGCCGGAAAGTGGTCTTCTACCACCAGGTCCTGCCCGGCCAGAACGCGTCGATCGACTGGTACGCGCTCGCGCAGGGGAACGTCCAGGTGAACGTCGGATGCGTGTACGCGAACGAAAACGCGCGTGAGCGGGTGAACGCCGCGTGCACGCAGGTGATCCGGACGCTCAACATCAGCGCGTGAAAACCCGTTCGGGTGAGCGCGGCATTCACACGCGCAACTACTTCCGCGAACGGCGGGACAAGGCGGAACCGGCCATGGCAAGGTCATCGTCGTAGGTCCGTAAGGCGGTTGGGATCGTTACGGACAACACCACGACGAAGGGGGTAGTTCCTCATGGCAGGCGGCTTTGAAGGGGATCCGGCAGAATTCGCGGCCGCGCACCTGAAGGTGTCCGAGGCCAAGCTGGCGATGGACCAGAACCTGATGCAGCTGGCCAACAACATCGAGGCCACGCAGGCGGGCTGGACCGGTCCGGCGGCCAAGGTGTTCCAGGACGTCATGGACGCGTTCGCCCAGAAGTCGGCGAAGCTGAACGACGCGCTCGAGCACATCGGCGAGATGCTCAAGTCCTCCGGTGTCCAGTACGAGGTGCAGGACCAGGAAGTCAACCAGCAGCTGAGCTCGCTCCAGGCCGCTCTCGAAGGCCTGTGATCGCGGCCTGAGCGCCGTCACCACACCTGACTTCCAGACCAGAAAGGACAATCATGTCGGGCCCGATGAAGGTCGATTACGCCACCATCCACCAGGCCGCCACGGACTGCAACAAGACCGGCGGCGAGCTGGAGAACCTCTTCACCCAGCTGAAGTCGGACCTCGCTCCGCTGACCAACAGCTGGACCGGTGACGCGCAGCAGGCGTGGCACGACCGGCAGGAGGAGTGGAACCGCGCGCTGGAGGACATGAAGGGTCTCCTCGCCCGCATCGCCACCGCGCTGCCGCAGATCGCGGACGGCTACCAGTCCACCGACACCGGCATCACCAAGATGTTCGGCGGCTGAGTATTTCCCGAAAAAGGGCCCCGGCGTGCGCCGGGGCCCTTTTTCCGTTGGTCAGCGCGGCATTCCGACTTCGTACTGCGCCTGGTCGTTGAGCACGCGGACGGTGACCTTTTTCGGTTGTCCCGCAACGGTCACCGTGCATTCGAACGTGGTGCCCGTGCGGACCGGCTGGTCATCGGGGCACTGGGCGTTCTTGACGTCCCCCTCGCCGAAGTCCTCGCGGAGGATCTTGACGACGCCGTCCTGGACCGCGGCCTGGTCGAGGGTGTCCCCCTGGAACGCGCCGAGCAGCCAGGCGCCGACGCCACCCCCGCCGAGCAGCACGACCACCGCGGCGCCGATCAGGAACGGCTTCTTGGAGCGCTTGGGCTTCTGCTCGCCGAACGCGCCGAACCCCCCGTAGCTCGGCTGCCACTGCCCGCCCTGCTGCGGCTGAGGTCCGGCCCCCGGGCCGGGGGCAGGTTGGTGCTGCGCCTGGCCGGGCTGCTGGTTCCACCCCTGGCCCGGCGGCACCTGGCCGGTTTGGTGCTGGCCCCAGGGTTGGGGGACCGGTCCGCTGGCGGGATTCTGCTGGCTGGGCTGGCCCCAAGATGCGGCAGGGCCGTTCGCCGCACCGGTCTGGTCGGCTGCCTGTTGCCTCCACGGTTGGGGGACCGGTCCGCTGGCGGGGTTCTGCTGGCTGGGCTGGCCCCAGGGTGCGGAAGCGCCCGCTTGGTCAGCGGGCTGCTGGCCCCACTGCGGCGGAACCGGCCCGCCGGCCGGGCCCTGCTGTCCCCAGGACTGGGGGACCGGTCCGCTGGCGGGATTCTGCTGTCCTGGCTGCCACCCCGGCTGTTGCGGCTGGTTCACGCCATTCACCTGCCCTGCCCCTGGATGTCGTCCATCCGGGCGTAGAAATCAGCCACCGCTGCGCTGTCCGCCAGTACCGTGACCTGCGACGGGTCCGGGATCTTCGGCAGGTCGACCTCGGACGGCGTGCCGTCGAGCCGGTAGTGGTAGTCGATCTCCAGCTCGTGCCCGTTGCCGGTGATCTTGCCGGTCATCTCGATCTCGGTCAGCTTGCCCCGCGGGTCCAGCACGACGCGCGTCTGCAGCGTCTGAGCCTTCATCTCGGCCGTCAGCTCGGCGCTGATCGCGGCGGGGAAGGTCACCACGTCGTTGTCGATGAACGCGGTCAGGGTCACCTCGGCCATCAGCTCGACGCTGCCGTCGGGCTTGCTGTTGGCGCGCTTCGCGCCGTGGCCGCCCTCCACCGAGTCCTGCACGGCGCCGAGCATCTTGCAGACCGTCTGCGCGCCCTCCCAGTAGCACTCGTTGTACTGGCCCGACGTGTACGGCATCTGCACCCACGGCGTCGGCGCGAGGCTCGCGTACACGGGCCCGAGCAGCATGTACTCGACCGGGCTGTTGGCCGGGTGGTAGACGTCCAGGTACTCGTTCGAGTCGAGGTTCGAGTGGTTGCGGCTCAGCCGCGCGGGCGGGTGCCCCAGCTGGACGGCGCTGATCGTCGCGTTCAGGCGCCGCTCGTCGAAGCGAACCACCTGGTCCAGCCGGGTCTTCCTGGTCTCGTTGGCGCTGAACTGGTCGGACAGCTTGTTGAGCGTGTCGTCGAACTTCGCGCTCACGTACGCGGCGGCGTCCTCGCCGTCGGGCACGGGGGTCCCCGCCTTGGCACTGCCGCACCCGGCGAGCAGGGCCACCGTGGCGAGCACCGCGGTGAACCTCGGTAGGCTGGATCTCGTTCGCGCGGACACGCCGGTGGCCCCCTCCAGGCGGAAAACCGTGTTCTCGACTGCGCGCAACCCTAGTATGTAAGCCGGGGACACCCCGCCTTCAAGGTCGCCGAACCCGGCGGGTATCTTTATATGTCGTTGTGCGTGCAGCAAGCGTTCGCGCTGGGTACGCACTCGACCCCAAACGCACCGTTGACCACGAGGTAAACCCTTGCCCACGTACAGCCCTAAGCCTGGCGATGTCACCCGTGCCTGGCATGTGATCGATGCCGAGGATGTCGTGCTCGGCCGGCTCGCGACCGAGGTCGCCACGCTGCTGCGCGGCAAGCACAAGCCCACGTATGCACCACACGTGGACACCGGTGACTTCGTCATCATCGTCAACGCCGAGAAGGTCCGCCTGACCGGTAACAAGCGCGACCAGAAGTTCGCGTACCGGCACAGCGGCTACCCGGGCGGTCTGCGCAAGCGCTCGTTCGGCGAGCTGCTCGACACCCGGCCCGACCGGCTGCTGGAGAAGGTCGTCAAGGGCATGCTGCCGAAGAACAAGCTCGGCCGCGCCCAGGCGAAGAAGCTGAAGGTCTACGCAGGCCCGCAGCACCCGCACGCTGCGCAGCAGCCGCAGCCGTTCGAGATCACCAAGATCGCGCAGGTCGCCAAGTGAGTGAGGAAGTGTCTGTGACCAGCACGGAGACCGAGACCGAGGCCCCCGAGGCCACCGAGGCGGTCGTGACCAGCGAGACGCCGGCCGCGCCGCGGCCGTCCCGCGCTGCCGGTGGCTCCGCCCAGACCGTCGGCCGTCGCAAGGAGGCCGTCGTCCGCGTGCGGCTCGTCCCCGGCACCGGCAAGTTCAAGCTCAACGGGCGCAGCCTGGAGGAGTACTTCCCGAACAAGGTGCACCAGCAGCTCATCCGCGAGCCCCTGGTGACCGTCGAGAAGCCGGACTCGTTCGACATCTTCGGCAACCTGACCGGTGGCGGCATCTCGGGCCAGGCGGGCGCGCTGCGCCTCGCGATCGCCCGCGCCCTGGTCGAGGTCGACGCCGACGACCGCCCCGCGCTGAAGAAGGCCGGGTTCCTGACCCGCGACGCGCGCGCGACCGAGCGCAAGAAGTACGGCCTCAAGAAGGCCCGCAAGGCTCCGCAGTACAGCAAGCGCTGACCTGCGCCAGTCCGACGCGAAGGCGCCCATCCGGTTCCGGGTGGGCGCCTTCGTCGTTCCTGCCCAGGTGACACACAGGCTGGATATGTAACGTGCGAAAACGGCGTTCTTCCAGCGGAACGTACCCTGGCGACGATGTTCCGGGGGAGCGTTACCGTCGAACCGGGGGACGCTAGGTTGTCGGGGTTGCACGGCTCGAGGAGAGGATGAGATGGCTCGCCTTTTCGGCACCGACGGGGTACGAGGCCTCGCCAACGGGGAGCTGACCCCGGAGCTGGCGCTGTCCGTGGCGGCCAGCGCGGCCCGCGTGCTCGCCGCGCACGACCGCTCGCACCGTCCGGTCGCGGTCGTCGGGCGTGACCCCCGGGCCAGCGGCGAGATGCTGGAGGCCGCCGTCGTGGCCGGCCTCGCGTCGGCGGGCGCGGACGTCCTGCGTGTGGGCGTCCAGCCGACTCCCGCGGTCGCCCACCTGGTCGGCGCGCTCGAAGCCGACCTCGGCGTGATGATCTCCGCGTCCCACAACCCCATGCCGGACAACGGCATCAAGCTCTTCGCCTCCGGCGGGCACAAGCTCCCGGACGGCATCGAGGACGAGATCGAGGCGGGCCTGACCGGTGACGGCCCCCGCCCCACCGGCGCGGAGATCGGCCGGGTCAGCGACGTCGACGACGCCCTCGAGCGCTACACGAACCACCTGCTCGCGGTCACCCCGCACCCGCTGACCGGCCTGCGGATCGTCGTCGACTGCGCCAACGGCGCGGCCTCGTTCGCCGCGCCCGAGGTCTACCGCAAGGCAGGCGCCGAGGTCATCGCCATCCACGCGGAGCCGGACGGCATCAACATCAACGAGGGCTGCGGCTCGACCCACCCGGAGAAGCTCCAGGCGATGGTGGTCGAGCACGGCGCCGACCTGGGCATCGCCCACGACGGCGACGCCGACCGCTGCCTCGCCGTGGACGCCTCCGGTGAACTGGTGGACGGCGACCAGATCATGGCGATCCTGGCGCTCGCGATGGCCGAGGCCGGGGAGCTGACCCACGACACCCTCGTCGCGACCGTGATGAGCAACCTCGGCCTGCACCTGGCGATGCGCGACCACCAGGTCAACCTGCGCACGACGGCCGTCGGCGACCGGTACGTGCTGGAGGAGTTGCGCGCGGGCGGGTACGCGCTGGGCGGCGAGCAGTCCGGCCACGTGGTGTTCCCGGCGCTCGCCACCACCGGCGACGGCCTGCTCACCGCGCTGCGGGTGATGAGCCGCGTCGCGTCGACCGGCAAGCCGCTGGCCGAGCTGGCCGGGGTGATGCGCAAGCTGCCCCAGGTGCTGGTCAACGTACGGGTCTCGGACAAGGCGACGGTCGCGAAGTCCGACGTCGTGCGCGAAGCGGTCGAGGCCGTGGAGGCCGAGCTGGGCGACGAGGGCCGCGTCCTGCTGCGCCCGTCCGGCACCGAGCAGCTGGTGCGGGTGATGGTCGAGGCGCCGGCGCAGGAGACCGCCCAGGCCGCCGCGGACCGCCTCGCCGGAGTCGTTTCGTCCGTCTCCTGAACCGACTGCGGATTGTCGTACCCGGTAGGTACATTCTGTGCACGACACGGAGCGAGGGGGAGTGGTCGTGGCCGGGTACGAGGTCGATCCGCAGCAGCTCAGCGCCGCCGCCGGCACGGTGCGGGACGAGCCGGGGACGCAGCTGCGGTACACGCTGCCCAACCTCAAGGACGTGCGGATCACGGCCGAGGACTTCGGCCGCAAGCACCACGAATCCTTCGCCGGGTACCAGGCGGGCGTGCAGCGGCTGGTGGCTTGTGTGGACAGCTACGTGCGGGCCTCCGGTGAGTTCGCGGACAAACTGGGCCGCGCGAGCGGGTCCTACACGGCGGCGGACGACCGGACCCAGGGCGACGTGCGGACGGCGGCGAGCTGATGGCGGAGCGGCTGCCCACGATCGAGGAGGTCCGGCAGCTCGTCGACGACCCGGGGATCGACGACGAGACCAAGCGGACCCTGCTCGTCCGCTACTTCGACGCGATCGGTGACGTCGACCCGGTCGTCTACGGCTTCCGGAACGAGAACGAGAAGAAACAGCTGCTGGAGTCCTATCAGGACCGGTTCGGGTTCACCGACCGGGACCTGACGGACGGCGCCTTCGCCTACGACGCGTACTCCGCGGCGCAGGGCAGGCACGACGCGAACATGCAGGCCGCGCGCGAGGCGCAAGCGCGGGCGGTCGGCGACGGGAAGGCGCGCCTCGACTCGCTGAAGGGGTCCGACACCAGCCCGGGGGCGGCGAACTCGAACGAGATCCTGGACGCCGGCGCGGCGGGGCTGGACAGCTTCCGCACCTGGCTGCCCGTCTACAGCAGGGCGCGCGCGGTGGCGGCGCCCGGGCTGCCGGACTTCCGCCTGCAGGAGCTGATCGACCGGTACGACGAGCAGCGTGACATCCCGTTCGACAAGTTCGCCGCCGGGGTGACCGAGATCGTGCAGGTGCGGGAGTCGGTCGCGGATGCCGCGCCGTCGCAGAACTCGGCGATGCAGGCGTTGTTCGGCTCCTGGGAGGGCGACGGGAAGAGCGCGGCGGCGGCGTCCTGGACGAAGTTCGGGGACGGGGTCAGGACGGTCGAGCAGTCGCTGGAGCACGCGGCGGACGTAGTGACCCGGACGATCGCCGCCGTCGCCGGGTCCTGCCGGGACAAGGCTTCGTGGGTGCTGCAGTACGCGTTCCAGACCTGGCCGCAGCAGCAGGGCCTGACGGCGCAGGACACCGACCGGCTCGCGCGGATCGCCGAGCTGGGGCGCAACGCCAGCGCGGACGACTTCAAGCACTTCATCCCGTTCCTGGTGGGGCAGCATTCGCCGTTGGCGGGGCAGTTGGTTGTGGGCTCGTCGTTCGGGATGCCGGACGAGCTGCTGGACGCGGTGCAGTCGTGGGCGAAGAGCTGGCTGGCGGAGTTCTGCGGCTGGTTCGCCGGTTTCGTCGGCGAGTTCCAGGCGATGTGCGAGAACACGCGCGTTGCGGTGGCGGCCCAGTGGTCGGCGTTGAACACCGAGTTGCAGCAGGTGCCGGACAACCCGTTCGCCGGGGTCGGCGAGGCCGCGCCGGTCGCGTCTCGTAGCTCCGGTGCTGGTGGGGCGAGCGGTTCCGGCGGGGGTTTCGCAGGTGGCGCGGGCTCGGCGGGTGGTGCCGGCTCGGCGGGGGGCGCTGGTTTGGCGGGTGGCGCTGGTTCGGCGGGTGGCGCGGGCGCGACGCCACCGCCCGCCGCGCCGGTCGTGCCCCCGGCGGTCGCGCCCGTCGTGCCGGCCGCCGCGCCGGTGCCGGACGAGCAGGACACGCTGACGGTCCAGCGGGGCGACAGCAAGCTCGAGATGTCCGAGCCGGACCAGACCGGCCGGATGGCCATCAAGATCGACAACGGTGACGGCCCGCCGAAGGACTACCAGCTCACGTGGGGCACCCCCGACCCGGCGACCCCCGCGTACACCCCAGCCGCGGACGGCAAAATCCACATCGACGACGGCCCACTGCACATCACAGCCGAACGCCCCTCCGGCGAGACCGGCCCCACGGTGGTCACGATCGACGACGGCACCGGCACCCCCACGACCTACACCCTCGGTGAGGAGTCGGCCGCCCGGCCCGCCGCTTCCGGGGCTGGGTTCGCTTCTGGTGCCCCCGCGACGTATCCCCTGGGTGAGGAGTCGGCCGGTCGGTCCGCCGCTTCCGGGGCTGGGTTCGCTTCTGGTGCCTCCGCGACCGACCCTCTGGGTGAGGAGTCGGCCGCTCGGCCCGCCGCTCCCGGTGCCGCCCCCGGCCTCTCCACCGACCCGGCCCAGCGCCTCGGCGCGACTGGTGCACTCGGCGGCCTCAACCAGCCGGCTGTCGCCGCAGATTCCATCCCCCTCGCCGATACCGTCCAGCGGTCGGTGGCTGGCGCATTCGATGACCTCGCCCAGCCGGTTGCTGCCTCCGGGCCCCTCCCCGATCAGGCTCAAGGCGCGGGTGCCGACGGCGCGCCCGATGGCACCCAACCGACGATGTCCGGCGCCGCTGGTGCTGGTCCGAACCTCGCCGACGCTGCCGGTCCGGGCGCTACCGGCGACCCGTCGCTCGGCGGTCAGGAGCACACCACCCCGGCGGCCGCGCTGGGTGGGGTGTCCGATGGGCTGGCCGGGCAGGGCGCGGTGAGCGGCTCCCTCGGCGATCCCGGCTCGCTCGGTCACTCCTCGGCACCCGCGGCGACCGGGGCGACCCTCGGCACCGCGCCGGGGCTCGATCCCGTCGGGGCGGCTGTCGATCCGAGCGGGATGAGCATGCTCGGCGGTCTGCCACCCGCCGGCGGGAACCAGGGCGGCGACGATCCGGAGCGGTCGTCCCGCGCCTACCGCGTCGACGGGGACATCTTCGACAGCCCCGGCTCGGGTGGCCGCATCAGCGGCTCCCTGGACGAGGAGGAAACCCGCAGGTGAGCGAGTTCCAGACGAAGCTCGACGCGATCGCCGCCGAGCGCGTCGCCCGTCAGGACCTGATCGGCCGCCGTGTCGCGGCGAGTCTCGCGGAGAGCCAGGCCCGCGCCGGCGACCTCACGCGGGAGGCCGCCGCCACCGTGCAGCGCCTCGCCGAGCAGGCCGCCCGCACGAGGACCGCCGCCGGCTGGGAGCTGCCCGAGAAGTCCGACCCCAACGCCTCACTGGGCATGGACTTCGAGGACCCCGAGATGGCGACCGAACCGACCAACCGTCACGCGCCTCCACCGGAACCCCAGACGCGCCGGGGCCGCCACGCCCGCCCCGACGAACCCGAGGACGACTACTCGACCAAGGACTGGCTGGGCTGACCCCCGAACCCGTGGACGAACGGCCGCGGCTGGTGGGCGGCTTTGGCTGAGGGTGGCGCTGGCCGGGCGCGGTGGCTGAGCTCGAAGCGCGACCGGACTCCTGCACCTGACGAGCGTGCTCGGGCTCGGCCGGTAAGGACACCGGCCGCGGCGCTGGTGGTCGGCGAGGGTGCTGGGCCCTGCCAGGGCAGACAATGCGGAGACCGCACCGCGGGCCATGAGATTTCGGCGGCAAGCTGTGGCGCCCGAGCGACCACGAAGCCTCAACGGCGGCGCGACGGCACCCAGCGCCGCCCAGGCTGGCGTTGGGTGCAAGGTCGGCACACTCGGTGCCGCCCAGGCTGGCGCTGCGGCGCGACGGCACTCAGTGCTGTGCAGGCTGGCGTTGGGTGCAAGGTCGGCACACTCGGTGCCGCCCAGG
Source organism: Amycolatopsis thermoflava N1165 (assembly GCF_000473265.1). Taxonomy (NCBI): domain Bacteria; kingdom Bacillati; phylum Actinomycetota; class Actinomycetes; order Pseudonocardiales; family Pseudonocardiaceae; genus Amycolatopsis; species Amycolatopsis thermoflava. Next base: position 5,100,669 of record NZ_KI421511.1, on the reverse strand, counting down.
CTGGCGCTGCGGCGCGACGGCACTCAGTGCTGTGCAGGCTGGCGTTGGGTGCAAGGTAGGCACACTCGGTGCCGCCCAGGCTGGCGCTGCGGCGCGACGGCACTCGGTGCTGTGCAGGCCGGCGTTGGGTGCAAGGTAGGCACACGCAGTGCCGCCCAGGCTGGCGCTGGGTGCAAGGCAACTGAGCGCCGGTGCGCCGGCCGGCGACGGAACTGCCCGTCGGTGCCCCGGCCATCGCAACGGCAAGTGGCTGCTGCGGCTGGCCCCGCGCCGCGTGTCCCCGCGCTGGATGTCGACGTAGCCGTGCCGAGCCAGCGCCCACCGGCCAGCTACGCAGCCACCGGCAAAGCATCCCGCGAGAAGTCGATCCCGGCGCGCTTCACGTCCGTCTCCAGCAGCGGGCGGTACTTGTCCGTCCCCGTCAGATGCGTCAGGAAGAACGCCGTGAACAGGGCCCGCACCAGCACCTGTGTCCGGTGGTTCGGCTTCCCGTGCAGCAGGCGCTGGCTCCAGTGGCTGCCCTCGGTCAACGCCAGGTGGGTCGACTTGTCGACCTTCCGGTACTGGACCGGCCCGCCCCAGGCCTTGGCTATCGACTCGGCGTTGCCGCCCGCCGGGGCGACCAGGTCGCCGTCCGCGGCCAGGTGCAGCCCCGGCGCCGTCACCCGCACCGCGGCCGCGCTCGCCGACGGCAATGTCTGCGCCGCGGCGAACGTCGCCACCCCGCGCACCCCGCCCGAGGCCGCGGCGAGCACCGCCGATCCGCCGCCGGTCGAGTGGCCCGCCAGGCCCAGCCGGTCCCGGTCGACGCTGATCGCGTCCGGACCGAGCCGCACCCCGGTCACCACGTCGAGCGTCGTGCGCAGGTCCGCGGCCAGCAGGCGGTGCGACGGCAGCGGACCCAGCTGCGTCGCGGGCGCGGCGGCCACGACGCCCCAGCTCGCCAGATGCGCCAGCAGCCCGCGGTACCGCCCTGGCGGCTGCAACCAACCGTGCCCGAACGCCACCGCCGGCAGCCCGAGGCCGCTTCGTGGGGTGAACACCACACCGGGCAATCCGGCGAGCGCGAGGTTGCCCCGCAGCACGTCGTGCGGTCCCGCGTGCGACAGCTCTTCGAGCAGCTCCTTGGGCTTGCTGACCATGGTCGAGAGCTTAGGGCAGCCCGCCCCGGCACGGCCGCGCAACATCCTTCGGAAGCGCGGTTTCGCCGAGGTGGAGATGAGCCGGGGGAGCGCAACCCGTATCCCTCGTTAGGCTGGTGGTGTGTGCGGAATCGTGGGATATGTCGGTCACCGGCAGGCGCTGGACGTCGTGCTCGGCGGGCTGCGCCGGATGGAGTACCGCGGGTATGACTCGGCCGGGGTGGCCGTGCTGGACGGCGCCGGCGCGCTGACCGTCGAACGCAAGGCGGGTCGCCTGGCCAACCTGGAGGGCGCGCTCTCCGAACACGGCCTCGACCGGTTCGCGGGCACCGCGGGCATGGGCCACACCCGCTGGGCGACCCACGGCGCGCCCATCGACCGCAACTCGCACCCGCACCGGGACGCCTCGCAGCGCGTCGCGGTCGTGCACAACGGCATCATCGAGAACTTCGCCGCCCTGCGGGCCGAGCTGGAGGCCGACGGTGTCGAGATGACCAGCGACACCGACACCGAGACCGCGGCCCACCTGGTGGCCCGCGCCTACGCCGACGGCCCCACCGCCGGTGACCTGCCCGCCAGCGTCCGGGCCGTGTGCCGCCGCCTCGAGGGCGCGTTCACCCTGGTCGTCACCCACGCCGACCAGCCGGACATGATCGTCGCCGCGCGGCGGTCGTCGCCGCTGGTCGTCGGCGTCGGCGAGGGCGAGCATTTCGTCGCCTCTGACGTGTCGGCCTTCATCGAGCACACCCGCGAGGCCGTCGAGCTGGGCCAGGACCAGGTCGTGGTCATCAGCCGCGACGGCTACGACATCTCCGACTTCGCCGGCGAGCCCGCGCAGGGCAAGCCGTTCACGGTCAACTGGGACCTCTCGGCCGCCGAGAAGGGCGGCCACGAGTACTTCATGCTCAAGGAGATCGAGGAGCAGCCGGAGGCGCTGGCGAACACGCTGCGCGGGCACTTCGACCGCGGCCGCATCATCCTCGACGAGCAGCGCCTGTCCGACCAGGACCTGCGTGAGGTCGACAAGGTGTTCGTGGTGGCCTGCGGCTCGGCCTACCACTCCGGCCTGGTCGCCAAGTACGCGATCGAGCACTGGTGCCGCCTGCCGGTCGAGGTCGAGCTGGCCAGCGAGTTCCGCTACCGCGACCCGGTGCTGGACCGGGACACCCTGGTCGTCGCCGTGTCGCAGTCCGGGGAGACCGCCGACACGCTCGAAGCGATCCGCCACGCCCGCGACCAGAAGGCGCGCGTGCTGGCCGTCTGCAACACCAACGGCGCGCAGATCCCGCGCGAGTCCGACGCCGTGCTCTACACGCACGCCGGGCCGGAGGTCGGGGTCGCGGCGACGAAGACGTTCCTGTCGCAGATCGCGGCGAACTACCTCGTCGGCCTCGCGCTGGCGCAGGCCCGCGGCACCAAGTACCCGGACGAGGTGGCGCGCGAGTTCGCCGAGCTGGAGGCCATGCCCGCCGCCGTGCAGAAGGTGCTGTCCACTGTGGACCAGGTTCGCGAGCTGAGCCGGGACATCGCCGACTCGAAGGCGGTGCTGTTCCTGGGCAGGCACGTCGGCTACCCGGTCGCCCTGGAGGGCGCGCTCAAGCTCAAGGAGTTGGCGTACATGCACGCCGAGGCGTTCGCCGCCGGTGAGCTGAAGCACGGCCCGATCGCGCTGATCGAGGAGGGCCTGCCGGTCGTTGTCGTGATGCCGTCGCCGAAGGGCCGCGCGGTGCTGCACGCCAAGCTGGTGTCGAACATCAGCGAGATCCAGGCCCGCGGCGCGCGCACGATCGTCATCGCCGAGGAGGGCGACGACACGGTGCGCCCGTTCGCCGACGAGCTGATCGAGGTCCCGGCGGTGCCGACGCTGCTGCAGCCGCTGGTCTCGACCGTGCCGCTGCAGGTGCTCTCGGCCGAGATCGCCCGCTCGCGTGGATACGACGTGGACAAGCCGCGCAACCTGGCGAAGTCGGTCACTGTCGAGTAGACAAGGCCGCGTGCAAGGCATCTGGAAGACAGACCGGATCCGCGCGGCCGAAGACCGGCTGCTGGCCGTCACGCCGGAAGGCGCGTTGATGCACAAGGCCGCGTTCGCGGTCGCCGTGCACGCGGCCGAGATGCTGGCCGAGCACACTGGGCGGGTGTCCGGGCGCCGTGTCGCGCTGCTCGTCGGCGCGGGCAACAACGGCGGTGACGCGTTGTGGGCCGGTGCGTTCCTGCGCCGCCGCAACGTGAGCGTCACCGCGATCCTGCTCAAGCCCGAGAAGGCGCACGCCGCCGGTCTTGCCGCGTTGCGCCGGGCGAAGGGCCGGGTGGTCACCGCCGAGGACGGTCCGGCCGTGCTCCAGGTCGCGGACCTGGTGGTCGACGGGATCGTCGGCCTGTCCGCGCACGGCGGCCTGCGCCCGGACGCGGCCGCGCTGGTCGAGCACGTCCGCGCGCCGGTGCTGGCGGTCGACCTGCCCAGCGGTGTCGAGCCGGACACCGGGGTGGTGCCGGGCGACGCGGTCACGGCCACGCGGACGGTCACGTTCGGCGCGCGGAAGCCGGTGCACGTGCTCAACCCGTCGCGTTGCGGGCGGGTCGAGCTGGTCGACATCGGCCTCGAACTGGACGATCCGGACCTGTGGCAGCTGGACGCGGCCGACGTCGGGCGCGCGTGGCCGGTGCCGGGGCCGGAGGACAACAAGTACAGCCAGGGCGTGACGGGCGTCGCGGCCGGATCGGCGACCTACCCGGGCGCCGCGGTGCTCGCGACCGGCTCGGCGGTGCTGGCGACGTCCGGCATGGTGCGCTATGCCGGGCCGGCGGCCGACGTCGTGCGGTCGCGGTGGCCGGAGGTCGTGGCGACCGGTTCGGTGACCGACGCGGGCCGCGTGCAGGCGTGGGTGGTCGGGCCGGGGATCGGGACCGGCCGCGAGGGGCGCGAGGTGCTGGCCCACGTGCTCGGCGCCGGGGTGCCGGTGTGCGCGGACGCCGACGCGACCACGTTGATGGCGCACCGCCCGGACGTCCTGGACGCGCGCGACCCGGGCACGCCGCTGGTGCTGACCCCGCACGCGGGCGAGTTCGAACGGCTGATGGGCCGCCCGCCGGGCGAGGACCGGGTGGCCTCGGTGCGGGAGGCCGCGGCGAAGTACAACGCCGTGGTGCTGCTGAAGGGCAACGTCACGATCGTCGCCGCCCCGGACGGCCGGGTGCTGGTGAATGTGGCGCGTGGTTCTTGGTTGGCGACGGCTGGTTCCGGGGATGTGTTGTCGGGGTTGATCGGTTCGTTGCTGGCGGGTGGGTTGGAGCCGTGGCTGGCTGCTGGGTGTGCGGCGTATGTGCACTCGCTGGCGGGGGAGTTGGCGGCGCGTGGGGTGCCGGTGTCGGCGTCGGGGATTCTGGCCGCGATTCCGGATGCGGTGCGGAGGGTGCGCGCCGGCGTGCTCTGACGCGGAGCGCGTGCTCGTGAGGGAGCGATCGGCGCGGCTCCGGGCGGAGGGGTGCTGTCCGGGTTGATCGGCTCGCTGCTCGCGAGGGCGGGCTCGTGGTGTGGTCGGCCGCCGGGACCCTCGCCGCGCTCCCGGATGCGGACCGTGCGCGCCAGCGCTCTTTGAACACGAACGATCACCGTGAGTTCTCGTAGGAGAACTTGCCCATCAAGTTATCGAGTTATGTGTTAACAACCGCGAGATCCTCTGGTAAATAAGTGGGCGTCCCCACCAACTACGGAGGAACCCAATGACGGGAGCGCCCCCAAGGGGCGTCGCGCGGCGGTCGGTGCTCAGGGGGGCACTGGCGGGCGGCGCGGCCCTCGCCACCGGCGGCCTGCTCGGCGCCTGCGGCGTCCGCCAGGACGCGCCGCGGATCGTCACCGACGACCGCTGGCGCCAGTTCGCAGGCGCCACGATCAACCTGATCTCCGAGAACACCGCCCCCACCGCGGCGATCGCGGCGAACCTCAAGCCGTTCACCGACCTGACCGGCATCAACGTCAACATCGTCACGCTGGAGCTGTCCGCCCTGGTCCAGAAGGTCGCGCTCGACCTGGCCGGCGGCGAGTCGCAGTACCACGTGATCTACGCCGACCCCTACCAGGTGCTCGCGCCCTACTCGAAGGGCCTGGTCGACCTGCGTGAACTCGCCGCGCAGCCCGGCCTGCCCGAGTTCACCGGCTGGGACGACTTCATCCCGACCCAGCTCGACGCGGCCGGCCGGTTCGGCGACCGGGACAAGATCTTCGCCGTCCCCTACGACTGCCCGACGATGATCTGGCAGTACCGCGCCGACCTGTTCGACAAGTACGGCGCCCGCATGGCCGACGACCTCGGCTTCGACCCGACCCCTGGCCTCGACCGCACCTGGGACGAGTACCTGCGGATCGCGCGGTGGTTCAACGACAACGCCGACGAGGTCGCCTACGGCACCGGCCACCAGGCCAAACAACACGACTCGCTGATGTGCGACTTCTCCAACGTGCTGTGGTCCTACGGCGGCGACTACTTCGACAACGGCACCGAGGTCGGCCTCTACGGCACCACCGACCCCGGCCCGTGCCGCCTCGGCAGCGACCAGGCCATCGCCGCCGCCGAGTTCTACCAGCGGCTCCTGTCGATCGCCGACCCGTCGTCGAAGACCTGGGACTGGAACGGCCTGGCCCCGGCGCTCAGCTCGGGCCGCATCGCGATGTGCGTCAACTGGCACGAGTACGCGGCGGCCAACGAGAAGGCCATGCCCGGCCGCTTCGGTTACGCCCCGCTGCCGCGCGGTCCGGTCCGCTCCGCCAACCACTACGGTGGCTGCGGCATCGGCATCAACGGCAACACCCAGCCCAACGAGCGCATGGCCGCCTGGCTGTTCGTGCTCTGGGCGACCTCGACGCAGACGCAGCTGGCCAACCTCAAGAGCGAGGCGGGCGGCGGCACCCCGACCCGGCAGTCCGTCTACGACCTGCCCGAGGTTCGCGCCGCCGAGCACCGGCCCTCCGCGATGCCGAACATCCTCGCCGCGCCCGCCGTGGCCACCGCGTGGCAGCCGGAGAACATCGGTCTGCGGCCGAAGATCCCGATGTGGAACGAGTGCGACACCGCCGTCTACACGCAACTGTCCAAAATGCTCGCCGGGGATTCCTCGCCCGCGGACACCATGCGCGGCGCGGCCACGAAGATCGACCGGATCACGGCACGGGGGTGGGCGGCATGACCACGACACTCGACGCGCCCGCCGAGGCGCCCGTCCGGAACGCCAAGGCACGCAAGCGGTTCGGCTTCCACGGCCTCATGATGACGCCGGGCATGGTCCTGCTCGCGCTGCTGTCGGTCATCCCGCTGGTCACGATCATCGCGACGAGCTTCTCGCGCGTGCACCTGCTCGGCGGAGTCGTGTTCGACAACGTCGGCCTGACCTACTGGGCGCGGCTGTTCGGCGACCTCGACCTGTGGGTGCAGTGGCTGCGCACCATCGCCTTCTTCGTGCTGACCGTCGGCCTGGAAATGGTGCTGGGCCTGGGATTCGCGCTGTGCCTGTGGAAGCTGGTACGCGCCCGCAACCTGCTGCTGACGCTGTTCCTGCTGCCGATGTTCGTCGCGCCGGTGATCGTCGGCCTGCTCGGCCGGTTCCTCACTGACTCCACGTTCGGCCTCTACACGTGGCTGCTCGGCCTGGTCGGCTACCACGGCGACATCCTCGGCGGCGGCACGTCGGCGTTCCTGGCGGTGGTCGCGATGGACGTCTGGGAGTGGACGCCGCTGATCACGCTGGTCGTGCTCGCCGGCCTGACCGCGGTGCCGCAGAGCATCCGCGAGGCCGCGGCGCTGGACGGTGCGAACGGCTGGCAGAGCTTCCGGCACGTCCTGCTGCCCTCGATCTCCGGGGTGCTGCTGGTGGCGCTGCTGATCCGCTCGATGGACGCGATCCGCTACTTCGACATCATCAGCGTCACCACCAACGGCGGCCCCGCCGACGCGACCAAGACGGTGCCGATCCGGCTGTACGAAACGGCTTTCCGCTTCTTCGACCTCGGCTACGCCGCGGTGATCGGGCTCGTCATGCTCGTCGTGACGATCCTCATCGCGCGGGCGTTCGTCCGGGTACTGGACAGGAAGGGGCTGACCCGATGACGAGCGCCATCGACCGCACGCCGCTGCGCGCCCGGCTGGGCGTCCGCGCCGTGGTGATCGTGGGTCTGCTGTGGACACTGGTGCCGCTGGTGTGGATGGTGGCGTCCTCGTTCAAGACCGATGTGGACGTCACAGCCGCGGAGCCGGAGTTCCTGTTCCAGCCCACGCTGGAGAACTACCGCAGCCTGTTCACCGGGGCCAACAACCTCGGCCCCTACATCTGGCACAGCGTGCTCGCGTCCGGGATCTCCTCGGTGCTCGCCGTGGCGATCGGCGCGCTGGCGGGCTACGGGCTCGCCGGCACCCGGATGCGGGCCAAGAAGCACGTCGCGTTCTGGATCATCTCGACCCGGATGGCGCCGATCGCCGTCGTGGTGCTGCCGCTGTTCCTGCTGTTCCGCGGCGCGAACCTGATCGACAGCATCCCCGGGCTGATCCTGGCGTACCTGACCTTCAACCTGCCGTTCGCGATCTGGCTGATGAGCGCGTTCTTCGCCGAGGTGCCGCCGTCGGTGGAGGAGTCGGCGCTGGTCGCGGGCTGCACGCGGTGGCAGGCGTTCTGGCACGTCGTGCTGCCGCTGACCAAGTCGGGCCTGGTGACCACCTTCGTGCTGTGCCTGGTGTTCTCCTGGAACGACTACGCGTTCGCGCTGGTGTTCAGCGGTCCGCACTCGCAGACCCTGCCGATCGCCGCCGACCAGCTCGTGACGCAGACGGGAATCGACTGGGGCCAGCTCACGGCCATCGGCACTATTGTGGTGTTGCCGATGATCGTGGCCGGTCTCGCCGTGCGCCGGTGGCTGGTCACCGGCCTGACGCTGGGAGCCGTGACAGGTGAGTGAAGTGCCCGCGACGATGAAGGTCGCCGTGCTGTACGGGATCCACGACATCCGCGTCGAGGAGCGTCCCGTGCCGGAGCCTGCGCCGGACGAGGTGCTGATCCGGGTCGCCTCCGTCGGCACCTGCGGTTCCGACGTGCACTACTACGAGCACGGCCGCATCGGCGACTTCGTCGTCGAGCAGCCGCTGGTCCTCGGCCACGAGCCCAGCGGCATGGTCGTCGCCAGGGGCAAGGACGCGCGGCGGCACGAGATCGGCGCGCGCGTGGCCCTCGAACCGGGCGTGCCGTGCTCGGTGTGCGGCGAGTGCAAGGCGGGCCGCTACAACCTGTGCCCGCGCATGCGGTTCTTCGGCACGCCGCCGATCGACGGCGCGTTCTGCGAGTACGTGGTGCTGCGCGAGGACTTCGCGCACCCGGTGCCGGACGCGCTCAGCGACGACGCGGCCGGCCTGCTCGAACCGCTGTCGGTGGGCGTGTGGGCGAGCCGCAAGTCGCGCGTCGCGCCGGGCAGCCGCGTGCTGATCACCGGCGCCGGGCCGATCGGGCTGGTCGCGACGCAGACCGCGCGGGCGTTCGGCGCGAGCGAGGTGGTCGTCACCGACGTCAACCCGCGCCGCCTCCAGGTGGCGGAGGAGCTGGGCGCGACCGCGACGATCGACGTGTCGCGGGAAAGCCTGGCCGACGCCGGGTTCGAGCCGGACGTGCTGCTCGAATGCTCGGGCGTGCCCGCCGCCGCCGGGCAGGCGATCCGCACGGTCGCCCGCGCCGGCCGGGTCGTGCTGATCGGCATGGGCGGCGACGAGATCCCGCTGCCGCTGGCGCACGTGCAGAACTTCGAGCTGGAGGTCACCGGCACCTTCCGGTACGCGAACACCTGGCCGACGGCGATCGCGCTGGCCGCGGGCGGCGAGGTCGACCTGGACCGCCTGGTCACCCACCGGTTCGGCCTGGACGAGGTCGAGCAGGCCCTCACCATCGCCGGGAAGGACGACTCGGTCATCAAGGCGGTGGTGCGTGCCTAGACCGTCCGACGCCGAGGTCGAGCAGCGCCGCCAGGAGGTCCTGCGGCACGTGATCGACTGCGGTGAGGTGCGCATCGACCAGCTGACCGAGCAGTTCGGGGTCAGCCTGATGACGATGCACCGCGACCTCGACGACCTCGCGGAGCGGCGGTTGCTGCGCAAGCTGCGCGGCAAGGTAGCGGCGTACCCGGCGCTGACCATGGAGACGGCGAAGCGCTTCCGGGAGAACCTCAACCTGCCGCTGAAGGAAGCGTTGTCCGCGCTGGCGTTCGAGCAGGTGGCGGCCGGGCAGACGGTGTTCGTCGACGACTCGACGACGTTGTTCCCGCTGGTCCGCCGGTTCCCGGAGCTGGGGCGGCTGGTGGTGATCACCAACTCGCTGGAGGAGGCCCGCATCCTCGGCGAGGCCGAGGGCGTCGAGGTGCTGCTGCTCGGCGGCCGCTACACCGAGTTCGACTCGTGCAGCGGCCCGGACACCGTCGCCGCCCTCGGCCGGATGCGCGCCGACGTCGGATTCGTCTCCGCGACCGCGGTCGCCGGCGGACGGCTGTACCACCCGGTGCGCGACTACGCCGACCTCAAGACGGCCGCGCTGGCCGCGTCGAACCGGAACGTGCTGGTGGTCGACCATTCGAAGTTCGGCCGCACGGCGACCTACGACTACGGTGACGTCGGCGCCTACGACGTCGTGATCACCGACGACATGACGCCCGCCGACGAGATCGCCGCGATGCGGGCGCTCGGCGTGGAAGTGCTGGTGGCCGAAGTTCCGGAGGGATCATGACGGACAAGCTCGTGGCCGGGGTCGACTCGTCCACCCAGTCGACCAAGATCGTCGTCTGCGACGCGGAGACCGGCGCGGTGGTACGCACCGGCCGCGCCGCGCACCCGGACGCGACCGAGGTGGACCCGCGCGAGTGGTGGCGGGCGTTCACCGAGGCCGGCGACGGGTTGCTGGACGGCGTCCAGGCGCTCGGCGTCGGCGGTCAGCAGCACGGCATGGTGACCCTCGACGAGGACGGCGAGGTCGTGCGGCCGGCGTTGCTGTGGAACGACACGCGCTCCGGGCAGGCGGCCGAGGACCTGGTGCGGGAGCTGGGCGGCCCGGCGGCGTGGACGGAGGCGGTCGGCTCGGTGCCGGTCGCCAGCTTCACCGTGACGAAGCTGCGGTGGCTCGCGGAGAACGAGCCGGAGCTGGCCGACCGGGTGGCGCGCGTGGTGCTGCCGCACGACTGGCTGACCTGGCGCCTGACCGGCGGCGAGGCGGTGACCGACCGCGGCGACGCGTCCGGCACGGGCTACTTCTCGCCGGCGGAGGGCGTGTACCGGCGGGACATCCTCAAGCACGCGTTCGGCGGCCGGGACCCGGAGCTGCCGCGGGTGCTGGGCCCGGCGGAGGCGGCCGGGCGGACACCGGACGGGGTGCTCGTGTCGGCGGGCACGGGCGACAACATGGCCGCGGCGCTGGCGCTCGGCCTCGGCGAGGGCGACGTCGTGGTGTCGCTGGGCACGAGCGGCACGGTGTTCGGCGTGTGCGAGACGGCGTCCGCGGACGCCACCGGACTGGTCGCCGGTTTCGCCGACGCGACCGGCCGGTTCCTGCCGCTGGCCTGCACGCTCAACGCGGCGCGCGTCCTGACCGCGACGGCCGCGATGCTGGGCACCGACCTGGCCGGGTTCGACCGGCTGGCGCTGGCGGCCCAGCCGGGCGCCGAGGGCCTGACGCTGCTGCCGTACCTGGACGGCGAGCGCACCCCGAACCTGCCCACGGCGGCCGGTTCGCTGCACGGCTTGCGCCGGGGCAACATGACGCCGGAAAACCTGGCGCGCGCCGCGGTCGAAGGGATGCTGTGCGGCCTGTCGGCGGGTCTCGACGCGGTGGCGGCGCAGGGCCTGGCCGCCCGGCGGGTGCTCCTGATCGGCGGGGCGGCCCAGTCCGAGGCGGTGCGGGCCATCGCGCCGATCGTGTTCGGGGTGCCGGTGGTGGTGCCGGAGCCGGCGGAGCACGTCGCGCTGGGGGCCGCGCGCCAGGCGGCGTGGGCGCTGGCGGGAGGTGCCGAGCCGCCGGTGTGGGAGGCCAAGGCGCAGGTGACGTTGGAGCAGCCGCGGTCGCCCGAGGTCGGGGACGAGATCCGCGGCAGGCACCTGGCGGTGCGGCAGCTGGTGCACGACGTGCCGCTGCAGGGAGCGTGAGGTAGGGACGGGCGGCGCGATCCGGCTCCCACCCGCGAGCCGGACCGCGACTGGCACCCGGCCGCCATCCGGCAACGCAGGCCTCAACTGCGCCGCCTTCCCGGCGGGGCACCCATCCGCACCCGGCAACGCAGGCCTCCGACCAACGCCCCAGACCTCCCCCGCCCCCGATCCGCAGCCTGCTTTTGGTCGCCGACCAGGGGTGTCAAGGTACTCTTTCCCGCCTTGACGCCCCTGCCCGGCGACCAATACACACTCGAGGTGAGGGGGTGGGGGAGGTCGACACCGCCCGCAGGGCGCCCGGCGGCCCGGACGTGGGAAAATGGACCCCGATGAGCCCCGATCTCCCCCGCGCCGAGGTTGTCGTAGACCTGGCTGCCCTGCGGCACAACGTCGCCCTGCTCGCGAGCCGGGCGGCGGTTTCCGGTGCCGCCACGATGGCTGTCGTCAAGGCCGACGGCTACGGCCACGGCGCGGTCCCCGTCGCGCGCGCCGCGCTGCAGGCGGGCGCGACCTGGCTCGGGGCCTGCTCGCTCGGCGAGGCGCTCGCGCTGCGCGAGGCGGGCCTCACCGCGCCCATCCTGGCCTGGCTCGACCTGCCGAGCACCGACTTCGCGCCCGGCGTCGCCGCGGACGTGGACCTCGCGGCCAGTTCGCGGGCCGAACTCGCGCGCATCGCCGACGCCGCCCGCCGCACCGGCAAGCGCGCGCGGGTCCACCTGAAGATCGACACCGGCCTGTCCCGCAACGGCTGCCCCGCCGCCGACTGGCCCGCCCTGGTCAAGGAGGCCGCCGGGGAGCCGGACGTCGAGGTCGTCGCGATCTGGTCGCACCTCGCGTGCGCCGACGAGCCGGGCCACCCGTCGATCGACCAGCAGGCCGAGCGCTTCGCCGCGGCGTACGAGATCGCCCGCGACGCCGGCCTGAAACCGTTGCGGCACCTGGCGAACTCGGCCGCCACCCTGAACCGGCCGGACCTGCACTTCGACCTCGTCCGCCCGGGCATCGCGATCTACGGCCTCAACCCCAACCCGGAGCCCGAGGACCTGCGCCCGGTGATGACGTTCCGGTCCTCGGTCGTGCTCACCAAACGGATCCGCGCCGGCGAGTCCGTCTCCTATGGACACACGTGGACCGCGCAGCGGGACACCACGCTCGCCCTCGTGCCCACCGGGTACGCCGACGGGGTGCCGCGCACGCTGTCCGGCCGGATGGACGTGTGGCTGCACGGCAAGCGCCGTCCGGTCGCCGGTCGCGTGTGCATGGACCAGCTGGTCGTGGACTGCGGTGACGACGAGCCGCCGCTGGGTGCGGAGGTGGTCCTGTTCGGCGACGGCGCGCGGGGCGAGCCGACCGCGCGCGAATGGGCCGACAAGATCGGCACCATCGACTACGAGATCGTCACCGGCATGTACCGGCCCCGGATCCGGCGGCGGTACCTGGCGGAGGACGTCTGATGGTGTCCCGCCGCATGCTCACCGTGCTCGGCGGTGCCGCCGCGCTGGTCACCGGCACCGCGGCGGCCACCATCGCGGTGACCGCGCAGCAGCAGCGCCAGCGGGACCACCTCACCGGCGAACGCCTCGGCACCCTCGACCCGGACCGCACGTCCACGGTCGCCGCGGACGACGGCACCCCGCTGTCGGTGTCCGAGATCGACCCGGCCGACGGCGGCAAACCCGAGCTGACCGTGGTGGGTGTGCACGGGTTCGCGTTGTCGCAGCTGAGCTGGCACTTCCAGCGCCGCGACCTGGCGTCGCTCACGTTGCCGCGCGTGCGGCAGGTCTACTACGACCACCGCGGGCACGGCGCGTCCGGCCCGGCGAACGAGAAGACCAGCACCATCGAACAGCTGGCCCGCGACCTTGACGCGGTGCTGCGCGCCGTGGCGCCGGAGGGGCCGATCGTGCTCATGGGGCACTCGATGGGCGGCATGGTGGTCATGGAGCTGGCCCAGCAGAACCCGGAGTTGTTCGCCGAGCGGATCTGCGGGGTCGCGTTCATCGCGACCGCGGCAGGCGAGGTGGGCCGCAAGGGGCTGCCGCGCGGGCTGCTGTCCAAGTACAACCCGCTGACCCGCGGGGTCGGCGAGCTCGCCGGGTGGCAGCCGGGGCTGGTCGAGTTCGTGCGGGCCGCGGGCGGGCAGCTGACCCGGCAGGCCGTGCGGCTGCTCGCGTTCGGCTCCCGCGACGTCGACCCGCGCGTGGTCGACTTCATGCTCGAAATGCTGGCCGTGACGTCGGTGAAGGAGCTGGTCGGGTTCGTCGACACGCTCGGCAGCCACAACCGGTACGCCGCGCTGGCCGGTCTGAAGCACGCGCACGTGCTGGTGATCGGTGCCGACACCGACCGGTTCACGCCGTACTCGCACGCGGAGCGGATCGCGGCGGAGCTGCCCGACGCCGAGCTGGTGCGGGTGCGCGGCGCCGGGCACATGGTGCAGCTCGAACAGCCCGAGGTGGTCGACAGCCACCTCATCGACCTGGTACAGCGATGCGCGGGTGTGACGGACGAGTCCCGTCCGCGGCGGATGTGGCGGTGGTTGAACCAATGAGCATCGAGTTACCGACGGCCGACGACACGGTGGCCTTCGGCGAGTCGCTGGGCCGCACCCTGCGGGCGGGCGACGTCGTCCTGCTCGCCGGTCCGCTCGGCGCGGGCAAGACCGTGCTGACGCGCGGGATCGCGGCCGGGCTGGGCGTGTCCGGGCGGGTCAGCTCGCCGACGTTCGTGCTCGCGCGGGTGCACCCGGCGGGGGAGCGGGGCGTCGCGCTGGTGCACGTCGACGCCTACCGCCTCGGCGGTGACCTGACGCAGCTCGACGACCTGGACCTGGACACCGACCTCGAATCGGCCGCCGTGGTCGTGGAGTGGGGCGAGGGTTCCGCGGAGCGGCTGTCGTCCGACCACCTGGTGGTCCGGCTCGACCGGCGGCCCGACGACGTGCGGGAACTGACGCTGGAGCCGCACGGTTCGTGGGTCGAGCGCGTGCCCGAGCTGGTGGGCTGATGGGGCGCGCGGTCGTCGTCGAGGCGCCGGGCAAGCTGAGGGTCGTGCGGACCGAGCCGGAGGACCCCGGCCACGGCGAGGTCGTCGTGCGCGTGGAGTGGGCCGGGATCTGCGGGTCGGACCGCGAGGTGCTGGCCGGGACGCGGGCCGAGGGGTTCGTGCGATACCCGGTGGTGCCCGGGCACGAATGGTCGGGCACGGTCGTCGAGCTGGGGCCGGGCACGGACCCGGAGCTGCTCGGCAAACCCGTGGTGGGCGAGGGGTTCCGCAACTGCGGCCGGTGCGCCCCGTGCCGGCGCGGCGACACCACCCTGTGCACCGCCGAGTACGACGAGACGGGCTTCACCCAGCCCGGCGCGTGGGCCGACGAGCTGCGCATCCCGGCGCGGCTGCTGCACGTGCTGCCCGACGGCGCCGACCTGCGCGCCGCGGCGCTGCTGGAACCGGCGGCCTGCATGGCGGCGGCGACGCTGCTCGCGGCGGTCGTGCCGGGCGAACGGGTGGCGGTGATCGGCGGCGGCACGCTCGGCCTGCTGGCGACGCAACTGCTGGCGGCGAGCGGCCCGGCCGAGTTGGTGGTGGTGGACCCGCGGGCGTCCCGCGCGGTGCCCGCGTCCCGATTCTGCGGCGCGACCGGCTTCTACAGCCCGGGCGCGGCGCCGGGCGGGTTCGACGTGGTGGTGGAGGCGGCGGGCGCCCCGGGCACGGGGGCGCAGGCGGTGCGGATGTGTCGCCGCGGTGGCCGGGTGGTGCTGACGGGCCTGGCGGGCCACGAGACGGAGCCGATCGCGCCCGCGGACCTGGTGACGGCCGCGGTGACGGTGCACACGGTGTTCGGCGCGCCGTCCCGCGCGTGGACGCACGCCGTGCGGGCCTTCGCGACCGGTCTGCTGGACCCCGCGCCGCTGATCACGCACGAGTTCCCGCTGGAGGAAGCCGAACGCGCCCTGCGGCTGCTGGAGGACCCCGCCGTCGATACCGGGAAGGTCCTGCTGCACCCCTGACGCCACCCGGCCCCTCTCGGGCGCCTCCACCTGGCACCTCTGCCCGGCACCTCTGCCCGGCCCTTCCGCCCGGGTGCGAGACCCGCGCCCGTGGCGCGGGCCCGCGTTCGCGGGCGCGAGTTCTGCAATCGGGCGCGAGCTGTGCACTCGCGGGCGCGAGTCCCGCGCTACAGCGCGCGAGTCCGTACTACAGCGCGCGAGTCCGCGCTGCCGTGCGCGAGTTCCGCGTTCGCGGGCCTGAGTTCTGCCTTTGGCCGCGCCCCCGCCGTCAAGCCCCGCAGCCAGTCCGGCCTCAGCGCCCCACGATTCCCCGCACCACGCCCAGCTCCACCAGGTCCTGCGGCCGCAACCGCAGCTGGTTCGCCGTCGCCGGGACCTCCTCGGGCGGGCGCTTCAGGATCGACGCCGCCGCTTCCGGGGACGTCACCGAGAAGTAGCTGTCCGGCGTCACCCACGTCCGCTCGGGGTGGGCGAACGCCAGCGCACCCCCGGAGCCGCCCTCGCCGATCACCAGCGTCGTCACCGGCACCGACGCCCCGGCCACCGCCGCGAAGACCTCCGCGATCGCCGCGCCCGCGCCCGCCCGCTCGGCCGCCGGGTCGTTGGCCGCGCCCGGGGTGTCCACCAGCGTGAGCACCGGGATCCCCAGTCGGTCCGCCAGCCGGATCAGCCGCGCCGCCGTGCGGAAACCCGACGGCAGCGTCGCGGTCCCGCACTGCGCGGCGTAGCCGACCGTCACGCCCCCGCGCATCCCGAACCCGCACCGCACCCCGGGATCCACGCCGCCGCACCGGTCGCCGCTGATGTCCTCCCGCCAGTCGAAGTAGGCGTCCAAATAGGACTCTGCTCGCGGCCGTGACGGGGCACGCGCCGCCCGCACCGCGGCCCAGCCGTCCGCCGGGAGCTCGCCGCCTCCCAAAGCCGGTGGCGGCGGCGCCGGCTGCCCGTCCGCGCCCGTCAGCAACGACAACCAGCGGCCCAGCCGGTCACCCAGCTCCGCCGCCGGAACGATCTGGTCCACGTGCCCGGACGCCAGCTGCGACTCCGCGGTGTAGGCCGACGCGTCACCGGACGGCCGCACCCGCGACCCGGCGAACCCGACCTGCGCGCCGGGCAGGGCCAGTGCCACGTCCGAACCGGCGCCGAGCGTGGCCCAGCCGCCGCCGGTCGTCGGGTCCCGCACGACCGCGACCTGCGGCAACCCGGCGTCCCGCGTCAGCGCCGCCTGCCGCGCGATCCGCTGCAGCTGGGTCAGCGCGGCCATGCCCTCCTGCATCCGGCTGCCGCCGGTCGCGATCATCGACACGACCGGCGTCCGCAGCTCCCGCGCCCGCTCGAACGCCGCCTCGATCCGGTCGCCGGTGCGCCGCCCGAGCGACCCGCCGAGGAACCCGAACTCCCACGCGATCACGGTCGCCTCGGTGCCGCCGAACTTGCCGACACCACACACCACCGACTCCGACTCGCCGGTCCGGGAAGCGGCCCGGGCATACGCGGAGTCGTAGCCCGGCCAGCCGATCGGACCGTCCACACCGGACTCGACACTCGGCGGCGCGGGCAGCTCGGTGAACCCGGAGCACACCGAGCCGATCACCGCGCGGGCGCTCTCACGCATTCAGCGCCCGCTTCATGACCTTGCCCATGTCGTTGCGTGGCAGCGCGTCCAGGAATCGCACCACCCGCGGCCGCTTGTGCGGCGACAGCAACCGCGCGACGTGGTCGACGAGCTCCTGCTCCGCGGGCGGCTCCCCGGCGGGCACGATCCACGCCACGATCCGCTCGCCGAGGTCCGGGTCCGGCTCGCCGGTCACCGCGGCCTCGGCCACCCCCGGGTGCTCCAGCAACGCGTTCTCGATCTCGCCCGCGCCGATCTTGTAGCCGCCGCTCTTGATCAGGTCGGTGGCCTTGCGGCCGACGATCCGGTAGTAGCCGTCGGCGTCGCGGGTCGCCATGTCGCCGGTGCGGAACCAGCCGGCGTCGAACACCTCAGCCGTCGCGTCCGGCCGGTTGAGGTACTCGGTGAACAGGTTCGGCCCGCGCACCTGGATCTCGCCGACCGTCTCGCCGTCGCTGGTCTCGATGACCGCGCCCGACTCGTCGACCAGCCGCACCTCGACCCCGCGCAGCGGCACCCCGACCGTGCCGGGTTTGCGCTCGCCGTCGGCGCGGACGCTGGTGTTCATCAGCGTCTCGCTCATGCCGTAGCGCTCCACGACCCGCTGTCCGGTGGCCGCGCGGATGCGCTCGTGGTCATGCACCGGCAGCGCGGCCGACCCGGACACCAGCAGCCGCGCGCCGCTCAGGGCCTTCGCGAGCTCCGGGTTGCTGCCCACCTCCTCCGCGATGCGGTGGTACATCGTGGGCACGCCGAACATCATCGTCGCCTCGGTCGACAGTTTCCGGGCGATGACGTCGGTGGCGAACTTGCCGGCGTGGTGCACGGTGCCGCCGCGGCGCAGCGGGCCGAGGATCCCGAGGATCAAGCCGTGCACGTGGAACAGCGGCAGCGCGTGCACGAGCACGTCGTCCGCGGTCCATTGCCAGGCGTCCTCCAGCGCGTCCAACGTGCTGGAGATGGCGCGCCGCGGCAGCACGACGCCCTTCGGCGGGCCGGTGGTGCCCGAGGTGTAGACGATCAGCGCGGGCGCCTCTTCGCCCGGCTCCTCGGGCAGGTCACCGGGGCTGCCGATCAGCGCGACCTGCTGGCGCGGCAGGTTCGCCAGCCGCTCCGGCAGCTTCGCGCCCGGCTCGCTGAGGACGAGGGACGGCGCGCTGTCGTTCACGATGTGGTCGAGTTCGCGCTCGCCGATCTTCGGGTTGACCGGGACGGCCGGGATACCCGCGAGCAGCGCCGCGACCACGGCGACGCTCGTGTGGATGGTCGGCGTCGCCCACACCGCCACCCGCGTGGGCGACTGGGCGCGGATCTCCCTGGCGAGTGAACCGGCGATCGCCGCCAGTTCCGCGTAGCCGAGCGAGACCTCGCCGAAGCGGAGGGCCTCCTTCTCCGGCGGCTCGGCCAGGACCGGGAACAACCGTTCGGGCACGTGAACTCCTCACAGATCAGCCGAGTCCGGGCACGATGAACACGAGCCAGACGACGGCGGGTACCACGGCGACCATGATGCCGCCGTAGACGAGCAACTGCCGGAAGAAGGCATCCCGGTCCACCTCGCGGGCGTTGGCCAGCACCAGCGCGCCGTTGGTGGAGAACGGGCTGACGTCGACGACCGTCGCCGACACGGCGAGCGCGCAGATCATGCCGACCGGGCCGACCGTGCCCAGCGCGAGGAACGGCACCGCGAGCGGGATGAGCGCGCCCATGATCCCGACCGACGACGCGAACGCCGAGACGATCGCGCCGATGTAGCACAGCAGCAGCGCGGCGAGCAGCGGCGCGCCGATGCCGCCGACGCCCTCGCCCGCCCACTCGATCGTGCCCATCTCCTGCAGGACGCCGACGTAGGTCAGCACGCCGCAGATCAGCAGCACGGTGGGCCAGGTGACCTCGCCGACGGCCTTCTTGCTGGTCGCGGGCCAGATCACGCTGAGCACCACGGCGAGCGTCATCGCGGTCAGGCCGACGTCGAGGTCGAACACCAGCGTGGCGACGACCAGCACGGCCAGGCTCGCGAGCGTGGCGATGCGGGGTGCGTTGAGCTGGACCCGGCCGGGTGCGGCGCCGCCGGCCGATCCGGTGCCGGCAGGCGGGCCGCCGGTGCCCGCGGCGACCAGCTCGCGCTCCCGCTCGATGGTGGGGACGATCTGCCGTTTGCGGAGCACCACGAACACGATCGCCGCGATCACCAGGTTGACCACGAAGCTGGCCAGGAAGAGCGTGATCTCGCTGCCGCCGAGGTGCTCGCGCGCGACGATGCCGTTGACGATCGTGCCGTACACGCTGATCGGCGAGAAGCCGCCGGCCTGCGCGCCGTGCACGACCATCGCGCCCATCAGCAGCGGGTGGATGCCGTACTGGGCGGCGAACCCGAGCGCGACGGGCGCGACGATGGCGACCGCGGCCGGGCTGACCGCGCCGATCGCGGTGAGCACCGCGGTGATGGCGAAGGTGACCCAGGGGATCAGCGCGACGCGGCCGCGCACCAGCCGGACGGCGGCGTCGACCAGCCAGTCCGTGGTGCCGTTGGCGCGGGCGATGGCGAACAGGAACGTGACGCCGACGAGCACGACGAACAGGTCGCCGGGGAAGCCGGCGAAGATCTCGTCGGCATCCATGTTTGCGGCCAGCGTGCCGACGCCGAACGCGGCCGCGAAGGACAGCACCCCCATGTTGATCGAGCGGGTCGTCGCTATCACGAAGACAACCGCGAGGACGAGGATCGAGATCAGCTCAGCGGACATCGGTAGAACTCCCGCCGTTGGGATTCAAGTGGCTGAGTGGCTGAACCACTTTGCGGCTCAGCCACTCAGCCTGTCAAGGGCTAGGCTTCGGAACGTGTCTGATGCGCTGAGCCCGATGGCCCGTCCGCGGCTGTACGAGCAGGTCCTGGAGCGGTTGCGGGCCTACGCGGCCGACGCCGGGCTGCGGGCGGGCGACCGGTTGCCCGCGGAGCGGGACCTGGCGCAGCGGCTCGGGGTGAGCCGGGCGTCGGTGAAGCAGGCGATCGTCGTGCTGGAGGTGCAGGGCCTGGTCGAGACCCGGCACGGCGGCGGCACCTACCTGGTGCGGGACGCGCTGGACGCCGAGCCGGTCGAGCGGCTGGTGGAACGCCGCCGGCGGCTGCCGGACGTGCTCGACGCGCGGGAGGCGCTGGAGACGAAGCTGGCCGAGCTGGCGGCGATGCGCCGGACCGACGAAGACCTGGCCGCGCTGGAGTCCGCGCTGGAGTTCATGGCGTCGGAGATCAGGGACGGGGGAGCCGGAGTCGAGGGTGACCGCCGGTTCCACGCGGCGGTCACCGGGGCCGCGCACAGCGCCCTGCTGGCCGAGTTCATGGAGGCGATCGCCGACCAGATCACCGAGAGCCGCAACGAGTCGCTCCGCCAGCCTGGCCGCCCGCCGCGGTCGCTGGACCAGCACATCCGCATCGCCGACGCCATCCGGGACCGCAACCCGAAGACCGCCGCCGAAGCGATGCGGGACCACCTCCGCACGGTCGCCGAGGTGCGCCTGCTGAGCTGGGACCCGGAGGACTGACCCGGGAGGTGCCCCGCCGTCTGGCAACGCGAACGCCGGACCGCGCGGTGCGGTCGCACAGGGCACCCGACCGGCACCCGGTCACCTTTCCCGGGAAAGCGTGCCGGGGTCCGGCAAGCCCGGTAACCGCAGGTCGGCGCGCACGCCGTACCCTGGAGAGCTGTGCTGGTACTGGCTCTGGACACGTCGACGCCCGCGGTGACCGCGGGGGTCGCCGAACTCGCCGCGAGCGCCACGGTGCTCGCCGAGCGGGTGACCCTCGACGCGCGTGCGCACGGTGAACTGATCACCCCGCACGCCCTGGACGCGGCACGCGAAGCGGGTGTCGCGCTCAAGGACCTGGCGGCGATCGTCGTCGGCGCCGGGCCGGGGCCGTTCACCGGTCTGCGCGCCGGTCTCGCCACCGCCGCCGCGCTCGGGCACGCGCTCGGCATCCCGGCCCACCCGGTCTGCAGCCTCGACGCGATCGCCCGGCAGGCCGGCCTTGGCGAGCCGTTCCACGTCGTCACCGACGCCCGTCGCCGCGAGGTGTACTGGGCGGCCTACGACGCGGACGGCGTGCGCATCGACGGTCCGCACGTGCAGGCGCCCGCCGAGTTGTCGTTCAGCCTCGCCGCGGGGGACGGCGCCCGCCTCTACGCCGAGCAGCTCGGCGCCCGGGTCGTCGAGCCGTACTACCCGAGCACCGCGGGTCTCGTGGCGGCCGCCCGCGAGGCGCTGACGTCGGGAGCCGAGCCCGCCCCGCTGACGCCGCTCTACCTGCGCCGCCCGGATGCCGTCGAGCCCGCCGCGCGGAAGCGGGTGACCACCGCGTGAAGCTCGCCAAGCTGCGCCGCAAGGACGTCGACCGGTGCGCCGAGATCGAGAAGATCCTCTTCGCAGGGGACGACCCGTGGAGCGCCCGCGCGTTCCTCAGTGAGCTGGACTCCGGCGCCTACTACCTCGGCGCGTACACCCCCGAGGACGTCCTGATCGGCTACGCCGGCCTGGCGGTCGTCGGCGGCCGGGGCGAGTACGAGGCCAGCGTCCACACCATCGGGGTCGACCCGGCTCACCAGGGCCAGGGCATCGGCACCGCGCTGCTGCGCGCACTGCTCGCCCGCGCCGACGAGGTCGCCGCGCCGGTGTTCCTGGAGGTCCGCACCGACAACGACCGCGCGCAGGAGCTGTACCGGCGGCACGGTTTCGAGCGGATCGGCCTGCGCAAGCGTTACTACCACCCGTCCGGCGCGGACGCGTACACGATGATGCGCCCGGCCGTGAGCAAGCAGGAGGTGGGCTGATGTCCCGCATCATCCTCGGCATCGAAAGCTCCTGCGACGAGACCGGCGTCGGCCTGGTGCGCCTGCACGACGACGGCGCCGTCGAACTCCTCGCCGACGAGGTCGCGTCGAGCGTCGAGCAGCACGCGCGGTTCGGCGGTGTGGTGCCGGAGGTCGCCAGCCGGGCCCACCTGGAGGCCATGCGGCCGACGGCGGAGCGCGCGTTCGCCACGGCCGGGCTCGCGCTGTCCGATGTGGACGCCATCGCGGTGACCGCGGGCCCAGGGCTCGCGGGCGCGCTGCTGGTGGGCGTCTCGGCGGCGAAGGCCTACGCGGCGGCGCTGGACGTCCCGCTCTACGGCGTCAACCACCTGGCCGGGCACATCGCGGTGGACACCCTGCAGCACGGCCCGTTGCCGAAGCCGTGCCTGGCGATGCTGGTGTCCGGCGGGCACACGCAGCTGCTGCGGGTGGACGACATCGCCGGTGAGATCACCGAGATCGGGTCCACTGTGGACGACGCCGCCGGTGAGGCCTACGACAAGGTGGCCCGCGTGCTCGGCCTGCCGTACCCGGGCGGACCGCCGATCGACAAGGCCGCGCGCGAGGGCAACCCCGCGGCGATCGACTTCCCGCGCGGCATGACCGGCCCGCGGGACGCGAAGTTCGACTTCTCGTTCTCCGGCTTGAAGACCGCGGTGGCGCGGTGGGTGGAGAACGCCGAGCGTCGCGGCGAGGAAATCCCGGTGAACGACGTTGCGGCGTCCTTCCAGGAGGCGGTGGCCGACGTGCTGACCGCGAAGGCCGTGCGCGCGGCGAAGGAGATGGGCATCGGCACGCTGGTGATCTCCGGCGGGGTCGCGGCGAACTCGCGGCTGTCCGGCCTGGCGCGTGAGCGCTGTGAGGCCGCGGGGATCGAACTGCGCGTCCCGAGGCCGCGCCTGTGCACCGACAACGGCGCGATGATCGCCGCGCTGGGCGCGCACGTGGTGGCGGCGGAGAAGAAGCCGTCGGCGCTGGACCTCTCCGCGAATCCCGCGCTGCCGGTGGAGATCGTCTCGCTCTGAGGGATTGCCCAGCGCTTGAGCGCGCAGCTCGCGCCCACCCGCGCCCGCGGTCAGGGGGCGAGCGTGACCGTGCTGTGCGTCGGCGAGCCCGGCAGTGTGCTGCGGCAAGCCGTGAGGGACCGCCCCGGCCACCGATCCGGCAGCCGGGGCAGCCCCGTCAGATGCAGTCGACCGCGTACTCAGCCACGCCTTCGCCCTCCCAGGTGACCGTGCCGGTCCCCCTCGGCGCGATCGGCACGCACGCGGGGCGCTCCCCGGTGCTCAGGGCGATCGAGCCCTCGATCGCCACCCCGCAGTCGTTGCGCAGCTCGGCCCAGCCGGGGCCGCTGTCGGTCAGCTCCGCGCACGCGCCCAGCGCACCCGCCTCGCCCGCCCACGCGGGCGACGCCGTCGCCAGCAGCCCGGCCGCGACCAACGCGACGCCCGCGGCCATGCGAATCCCCACAGTTCCTCCCCAGATTCACCGCACGTCAGGGGCGCGTGCGCGAAACCACCACGTCGTCGAGCTTGACGAAGCCCACCCGGTGCCCGAACTGCACCTGCACGTACTTCGTCTTCCCGCGC
This sequence comes from Amycolatopsis thermoflava N1165, assembly GCF_000473265.1. Lineage (NCBI taxonomy): Bacteria > Bacillati > Actinomycetota > Actinomycetes > Pseudonocardiales > Pseudonocardiaceae > Amycolatopsis > Amycolatopsis thermoflava. The sequence continues at coordinate 5,077,306 of NZ_KI421511.1, read as the reverse complement.
ACCACCACGTGCTGCGCCGGGTCGAACGTCGTCGCCGAGTAGTACTCCGCGGTCAGCGTCGGGCCCGCCGCGTACTTCTGGCCCGCGGGCACGGTGTACTGCAGCGGCACGACCTCCTGCGGCGTGATCCCCGCCGGGTACGCCTCCGCCTCGGGGTACGCCCGCCCGTACACCGGCACCGACGACAGCCCCGGCCGCGGCGTCACCACCTGCCCCAGCACCGGCACCACCCCGGACGACCGCAGCCACCCCTTCTGCCCGAGGAACCACACCGCCGTCCAGTCGCCGCGGACCTCCGCCACCGCGTACCGCTGCCCGGTCGAGACCCGGCTGCCCACGTCCGAGATCGCCACCGTGGACGGCCCGCCGTCGGGGTGCAGTCCGATGTCCGCCAGCAACGGCGCGTCGTCGCGGGGTTCGGTGCGCAGGAACAGGGCGGACGATCCGCGCGCCGGGCACGCGGCGCCCGGGGCCGACGTGTCGCAGCCCGTGTAGCCCGTCGGATTCGTGGCGAAGTCGGGTTTGACCATCACCATGCCCGTCGGCTGCCGCACCGGCCGTGCGTTCAGCGGCGCCCCGAGCAGGTCGAAGTAGTGCGCCCAGTCCCAGTACGGCGCCGGGTCCCAGTGCATGCCGGCGACCTTGTCCGCGGTCGTGCCCGGCACGTTGTCGTGACCGATGATGTGCTCGCGGTCCAGCGGGATCCGGTACTTCCCGGCCAGGTACTTCACCAGCTTCGCCGAGGTCCGGTACATCGCCTCGGTGTACCAGGTGCCCTGCGCCGCGAACCCCTCGTGCTCGACGCCGATCGACTTCGCGTTGAAGTACCAGTTCCCGGCGTGCCAGCCGACGTCCTTGGTCAGCACGTGCTGTGCGACGTGCCCGTCCGTCGAGCGGAGCGTGTAGTGCCACGCCAGGTACGTCGGGTCCTGCACGAGCCCGATCGCCGCGTCGTAGGTGCACTCGGTGTCGTGGATGACGATGTGCGTGATCTGCTGCGAGTTGGGCCGTTCGGCCTTGTCGTAGTTGCCGTAGTTGCCGCCGCCGAGGTCCTGGTAGGGCGCCGGGATCCACTCGACGGGCAGCCCGGGCGGGGCCTCCGCCGCGCCCTCCGCGACCGTGGACAGCCCGAGCGCGCGGACCTGTTCGCGCCGCGGCGAAACCGGCGTCGCGGGCAGTGCGACGGCCTGCCCGTCGTCGGTGGTCCGGCTCGCGCCCGCGGTGATGGTCGCGAACACCTCGTCGGCGAAGAACGTCGCGGTCCCGGTGTCCGACGCGCCGGAGTAGCGGGCGACCGCGCCGTACCAGTCGGCGGGCGCGTCGGCGCGCGCGCCGAGTTCCCGTTGGTAGTGGGCCAGAACCGCCGCGCCGCCGCGGATGTTCTGCACCGGATCCGTGCGGAGCGTCGCGGCGTCCACGCCGGTCAGGTCGGCGGCGAGGTCCACGGTCTGCAGCGCGTCCGACGTGTGCGGCCGCAGCTCGCCGCGCGCCGCGTCGCCACGCGGGTCCTCGCCCTTGTCGTGATGGCTGCCTCCGGCGGCGACCGCGCGCAGGTCGGTCAGGTGCATCGGGCCGAAACCGGCGCCGGTGCTCGGCGCGCCGCCGTGCGAGTCCCAGCGGGACTTCAGGTACGACACGCCGAGCAGCACGGGTTCCGGGACCCCGAACTCCGCCGCCGCGGCGGCGAACGCACGCTGACGGGCCGAGGTCGTGGCGGCCGAAGCGCCGGGCGCGGCGACCACGGCCACGCCTGCCGTGCCGGCGGCGATCGCGCGCAAAGCGTTGCGACGGGTGATCGACATGCTGCCCCTCCCAGGCTGGTGTAGTCAGGAAACTACACAGTGGCAAGGGGGTTGGGAACTACCCGATCACTTGCGCGCCTCTTCCAGGTCTTTCAGGCACCAGGAGCCGTTCTCGTCGGCGAGCGAGATGACCAGGTCCCCCTCGACCCGCCTGCCTTCGGCCTCGAGCACCACGTGTGCCGTGGCGGTCGCGGTGCCTGCGGTCTCCTGGACCGGGCCGTTGAGCGTGAACGCCTGGTACATCTCGGCTTCCCGGGTGTACCCCTCGATCGCGACCTCCGCGCCGGAGCACGCCAGCTGGTTCAGACCGTTCTCGTCGTGCGCGAGGAATCGCCGGCCGATCTCGTCCACCAGGTTCGCGGCCGGGCTGTCGCCGGCGTCCGGCGCGCGGTCGGCTACGGTGCCGTTCTCATCATCGCCGAGCAGGAAGCCAGGTGCGGCGAACGCCGTGACGAGGAACGCGACGACCACCAGGACACCCGCGGTGAGCCCGATCCACAGGCCGGTCTTCTTCGGCGGCCGGGGCGGCGGGTACCCACCGCCGGGCGGGAACGGGCCCTGCTGCTGCGGGTAGCCGCCCTGGCCGTAGGCGCCGGGCCGCGGCCCGTAGGACTGGCCCGGCTGCGGTGGGTACGTCATCGGCACGCTCTCCTGGATCCGCTGCACCACCTCGGTGCGCCACGGGGCGTACGACGCCTTGTGGGTGACAGCGGTTCCGGTCAGCGCACCGGTTCCGGCGCGGGGCGGTTGTCGAAGGCCTCCCGCGCCGCGAGGATCTCGCCGACGTGCTCCTCGGCCCACTCGCCCAGCACGTTGAACATGTCGCCGACCTGCGTGCCGAGTGCGGTGAGCGAGTACTCGACGCGCGGCGGCACGGTCGGGTAGACGGCCCGGTCGACCAGGCCGTCGCGCTCGAGCGCGCGCAGCGTCTGGGTGAGCGACTTCTGGGTGATGCCCTCCAGTTGGCGGCGCAACTCGTTGAAGCGCACGGGGCCGTCGCTGCGGCGCAGGAAGCTCAGCACCAGCAGCGTCCACTTGTTGGCCAGCGCGTCGAGCACCGTGCGGGCGGGGCAGGCGCGCAGGTAGGACTGGACGGTATCCATGGGGTACCTGGATATCAGGAAGGTGCCTTCTTCACAACTGATACCACCGCGGTCGAGGATCTTCGGTGTGAAAGCTGTTGATGTGCGGGCCCTTGGCGGCCCCGAGGTCCTGGAAGTCGTCGACGTGCCGCGGCCGGTGCCCGGGCCGGGCGAGGTGCTGGTGCGGGTGCGCGCGGTGGGGGTGAACGCGGCCGACTGGAAGCTCCGGCGGGGGCTGGTGGAGGGGTTCGGGATCGTGCCGCCGTTCCGGCTCGGCCTGGACTTCTCGGGCGTGGTCGAGGAGACCGGCGATGAGGTGTTCGGGTTGGTGATGTCGCGATGGGGCGCCTACGCCGAGTACGTGGCTGTGCCCCGCGACGCGCTGGCCCCGAAGCCGGCGTCCCTGGACCACGTCGACGCCGCCGCGCTGCCGACGGCGGTGCTGACCGCGTCCCAGGCGCTGGCCGATGTTCGTGCTGGTCAGCGCGTCCTGATCCACGCCGCGGCCGGCGGGGTCGGGCACGTGGCGGTGCAGGTGGCGAAGGCCAGGGGCGCGCACGTGATCGGCACCGCGCGGGCGGTCAACCACGAGTTCCTGCGCGCACTCGGCGCGGACGAGCTGATCGACCACACCGCGGTCGACTTCACCACGGCGGTGTCCGATGTGGACGTGGTGTTCGACCTGGTCGGCGGCGAGTACGGCTCGCGGTCGCTGCGGGTGCTGAAGCGGGACGGCGTGCTGATCGACGCCCAGGGCGACGACGGGGCGGACGACCCGCGCTACCGGCGGTTCTACGTGCAGCCGTCGGCCGCGGAGCTGGCGAGGGCCGCGGACGTGCGGATCCACGTCTCGCAGATCCTGCCGCTGGCGGACGCCGCGAAGGCGCACGAGCTGAGCGAGAGCGGGCGGGTGCGCGGGAAGATCGTGCTGGTTCCGTAGAACGGCCCCGGGACCGCGCCGTCGGGGTCCCGGGGCCGTTCAGGTCAAGGCCGGTGCTAGCAGCCTCCGCAGCAGCCGCATCCGGGGCCACTGCACGAGCTGCAACAGCTGCAACCACCCATGGGAACACCATTCCTTCCAGTCGTGTCCGGGCCGTTTCCCAAGGTAGGCAGCGGGGCCGGAAGTCAACACCGCTCAACGAGTGAGATGCCGATATCGCTACGTGACGACGTGTCGCCGGGGCGCCGGCCGCCGCCGCGACGGGGATGGCAAAGTGCCCGGTCAAGCGCCTTGACAAGGGGTGGCAGCCACACCGGGGGACCCTCCTTGCGCGGCTAGCACTCCCGTGGCTAGAGTGCTAATCGAAGGCACCGCACACGCCCCGGCACCCGCGACGGCGGGGGTGGTAGGCGCCGAAACCAAGTAAGTACCTGCCAACGCTTTCGACGACCCGTGGAGGTCAACCCGGTGAGCGTGAACATCAAACCGCTCGAGGACAAGATCGTTGTCCAGACGAGCGAGGCCGAGGAGACGACCGCGTCCGGCCTCGTCATCCCCGACACCGCCAAGGAGAAGCCCCAGGAGGGCAAGGTTCTGGCCGTTGGCCCGGGCCGCGTCGACGACAAGGGGAACCGCATCCCGGTCGACGTCAACGTCGGCGACGTCGTCATCTACTCGAAGTACGGCGGCACCGAGGTCAAGTACAACGGTGAGGACTACCTGATCCTGTCCGCTCGCGACGTGCTGGCTGTCGTCAACTGACACAGGCGCTGCGGTGAACGCCCCGGGCCCCGCTGGAAAGCCGGGGACGGGGCGTTCTGCTGTCTGAGAGGACTTCCATGCCCAAGCAGATCAACTTCGACGAGGACGCTCGTCGAGCCCTCGAGCGCGGCGTCAACAAGCTCGCCGACGCGGTCAAGGTCACCCTCGGCCCGCGCGGTCGCCACGTCGTGCTGGACAAGAAGTTCGGCGGCCCCACGATCACCCTCGACGGCGTCACCGTCGCGCGGGAGATCGAGCTGGAGGACCCGTTCGAGAACCTGGGTGCCCAGCTGGCCAAGAACGTGGCCACGAAGACCAACGACGTCGCCGGCGACGGCACCACCACGGCCACCGTGCTGGCGCAGTCTCTGGTGAAGGTCGGCCTCCGCAACGTGGCCGCCGGCGCCAACCCGGCCGGCCTCGGCAAGGGCATCGAGGCGGCCGCCGAGAAGGTCATCGAGGTGCTCAAGTCCAAGGCCACCCCGGTCAAGGGCCGCGACAACATCGCCCAGGTCGGCACGGTCACCTCCCGTGACGCCACCATCGGCGCCCTGCTCGGCGAGGCCGTGGAGCGGGTCGGCGAGGACGGTGTGATCACCGTGGAGGAGTCCTCCACGCTGGCCACCGAACTCGAGATCACCGAGGGTGTGCAGTTCGACAAGGGCTACCTGTCGGCGCACTTCGCGACCGACCCGGAGGAGCAGCGGGCGATCCTCGAGAACGCCTACGTGCTGCTGCACCGCGAGAAGATCTCGGCGCTGGCCGACCTGCTGCCGATCCTGGAGAAGGTCGCCGAGTCGAAGAAGCCGCTGCTGATCATCGCCGAGGACGTCGAGGGCGAGGCGCTGTCCACCCTGGTGGTCAACGCCCTGCGCAAGACCCTCGTCGCGGTCGCGGTGAAGGCCCCGTTCTTCGGTGACCGCCGCAAGGCGTTCCTGGACGACCTGGCCGTCGTCACCGGCGCGCAGGTCATCTCGTCGGAGGTCGGCCTGAAGCTGTCCGAGATCGGTCTCGACTCGCTGGGCACCGCCCGGCGCATCGAGATCACCAAGGACAACACGACGATCGTCGACGGCGCCGGCACGAAGGCCGACATCGAGGCCCGCATCGCGCAGATCCGCAAGGAGATCGAGACCACCGACTCCGACTGGGACCGCGAGAAGCTGCAGGAGCGGCTGGCGAAGCTCGGTGGCGGTGTCGCGGTGATCAAGGTCGGCGCGGCCACCGAGACCGAGCTGAACGAGCGCAAGCACCGCATCGAGGACGCCGTGGCTTCGACCAAGGCGGCCGTCGAGGAGGGCATCGTGCCCGGCGGTGGTTCGGCGATCGTGCACGCGGTCAAGGAGCTGGAAGGCGACCTCGGCCTGACCGGCGACGAGGCCACGGGTGTCCGCATCGTGCGGGACGCCCTGACCGCGCCGCTGAACTGGATCGCCGCGAACGCCGGCTACGAGGGCCCGGTCATCGTGTCCAAGGTGCAGGAGCAGGGCTGGGGCTACGGCTTCAACGCCGCCACCGGCGAGATCACCGACCTGCTGCAGGCCGGCATCGTCGACCCGGTGAAGGTGACCCGCTCCGCGGTCGCGAACGCGGCCTCCATCGCCCGTCTCGTCCTGACCACGGAGAGCACCGTGGTGGACAAGCCGGTCGAGGAGCCCGAGAACACCGGCCACGGCCACGGCCACGCCCACTAGCAACAACAAGCACCAAAGGGCCCCCGCCAAAGGCGGGGGCCCTTCCTTCTTCTCACCCGACGGCGACCCGGCAACGCAACGCGCCAACCCCCGAGCCACCCCCCTCCCGCAACCCGATCCCCAGCCAAATCGGTTGCCGAGCCACCGGGTCAAGGCACGCTTTCCCGCCTTGACGCGGTGTCTCGGCAACCGAACACTGAAAGATCGGGTTCGAGAGGGCTCAATCGGGGCGTAGCGAAGCGAAGCCGGCGATTGAGAAACCCGCGTAGCGCCTACTCAAGCATTGACCCCACCATCAACAGTGATCACCGACCCGGTGATGAACGCCCCACCAGCCCCGGCGACATGCGCAACGGTCGCGGCCAAGTCCTCCGGCGAAGCATGCCGCCCAACAGCCGAGAGCGCGAGAGTGCTCGCCGCCCGCGGCCCGTCCGCCGGGTTCATGTCCGTGTCGGTCGGCCCCGGCTGAACCACCACCGAAGTGATCCCGCGCGACCCCAGATCACGCGCGAACGCCCGGCTCATCCCCACCACGGCGGCCTTAGACGCCGCGTAGGCGCTCATCCCCGGCCGCGCCACCCGCTCGCCGAGCGTGCTGCCGATCGTGATGATCCGGCCACCGGCCGGCAGATGCCGCACCGCGGCCTTGGTCGCGACGAACACCGCCCGCACGTTGACCGCCAGCGTCCGGTCGAAGTCGGCGAGGCTCATCTCCTCGATCGTCCCGCGCGGGAAGATCCCGGCGTTGTTGACCAGCACGTCCAGCCCGCCCAGCGCTTCGGCGGCCTGGTTCACCGCCGCGGTCAGCGCCTCGGCGTCCGCGCTGTCGGCCTGCAGCGCCAGCCCCTTCCGGCCGAGGCTCTCGATCGAGGCCACCACCTCGGCCGCCCGCGAGGCGGACTTCTCGTAGGTGACCGCGACGTGCGCCCCTTCTGCCGCCAGCTTCCGGGCGATCGCCGCCCCGATGCCCCTGCTGCCCCCGGTCACGAGTGCGACCTTGCCGTCCAGCGAACCCATGAGCCCTCCATTTCTGTAGTGATCGGCACAGAAGTTAGGGCGACTTCTGTGCCGACCGCTATAGAATGCGAACCATGTCACCACGCGGCCGTCCGAGGGCCTTCGACCGGGACGCGGCCCTGGATGAGGCGATGTACGTCTTCTGGGAGCGCGGCTACGAGGGCACGTCGCTGTCCGACCTGACCGCCGCCATGAAGATCGGCTCACCGAGCCTGTACGCGGCCTTCGGCGGGAAGGAGGCGTTGTTCCGGGAGGCGATCGAGCGCTACCGCGAGCGGTTCGGGCACCGGCCGCCGGAGGGGGAGACCGCGCGCGACGCCGTCGAGGCCTGGTTGCGGGAGAGTGCCCGCGGGTACGTCGAGGAGGGGCACCCGCGCGGGTGCATGGTCGTGCTGGCCGCGCTCAACTGCACGGAGCAGAACCGGCCGGTCCGCGAATTCCTCGCGGCGAAGCGGCGGAACAACCTGATCGGAGTGGCGGCCCGCTTGCGGCGCGCGGTCGCGGAGGGGGACCTGCCCGAAGACGCCGACATCGAGGGAATCGTCCGGTTCTACGGCACGATTCTGCACGGGATGTCGATTCAAGCGCGAGATGGCGCCGAACTCGCCGACCTGGAAGCGGTCATCGACACGGCGATGTCCGCGTGGCCGCGATTTCTGGGAAAAAAGACGGCACCCGGCTGACGGGCGTTCACCCGGGTGCCGTCCGCCTTTTCCGTTCCGGCTACTGGCCGGAAAGGGTCAGCTGCGGTTTCCCGGTGCGGATGATCGTCTCCCGCTCGGCTTCCGACAGCCCGCCCCAGATCCCGTACGGCTCGTGCACCGCGAGCGCGTGTTCCCGGCACAGTTGCAGGACCGGGCAGGACTGGCAGATCGCCTTCGCCCGGGCCTCCCGGCGCGCTCGCGCCGGCCCCCGCTCGCCATCCGGGTGGAAGAACGCGCCGCTGTCCATCCCCCTGCACGACCCCCGCAGCTGCCAATCCCAGATATCGGCGTTCGGGCCCGGGAGCCTACGCGTGTCTGCCATCGTGACCGCCCTCCGATTCGGTCGTGCCACCCCTGCTTAGCCGCCCGGCGATTACTCCGAATGGCGCAACGGCGGTAACGTTAGAAGCGCGCCAATAGTTGTTCAAGGGAATCCCGCTGATTCAGCCGTTAGGTTTCCCCCGGATGCGTGAGATCAGGGCCGTAAACAGGGGAAATGACGAAACCGATTCAGGTTGCCCCGTTCGAGTGGTACCGGGATATTGGGTCGGGTGAGCCGTCCCAGGGGTGCCGGTCAGGCCGAGCCGACGATGCCCGTGGCCGCCGTCGCCCGGCGGCTCGGGGTCGCGCCCTCGACCCTGCGCACCTGGGACCGCCGCTACGGCCTCGGCCCGAGCAGGCACACCGACGGCAAGCACCGCCGCTACTGCGCCGCCGACATCGGCCGGCTCGAACTGATGCAGCGCGCGCTGCTGCGCGGCGCTTCGACCGCGGAGGCCGCTCGCTACGCGCTCCAGCAGATGCCGAAGTCGTTCGGCGCCGCCCCGGAGATCGCGGCCCAGCCGCTGCCGCCGCCGGCCGAGCAGCTCAGCGCCGCGCAGAACGGCGCGGCCGCCCGCCGGCTGCGTGCGGCCGCGGTCGCGCTCGACGGCCGCGCGGTGCAGCAGACTCTCGACGACGCGATCGGCAGCGTCGGCGTCCTCGACGCATGGGAGGGCGTGATCGCCCCGGTCCTCGACGCCTGCGGGGCCGGCTGGCCGGGCACCCCGGCCGGGGTCGAGGTGCAGGCGATGCTGAGCGAGTGCGTGCTGGCCGCCGTAGTGCGCGCCACGCCGGTGCTCGACCACCCGCGCAACCAGCGCCCGGTCCTGCTCAGCCGCGTTCCGGGCGAGCAGGACGCGTTGTCGCTGCACGTGCTGGCCGCGGGCCTCGCCGCGCGGCGCATCGGCTCGCAGCTCTTCGGGCTGCCACTGCCCGGTCCCGCGTTGTCCGCGGCTGTCCGGCGCAGCTCACCCGCGGCCGTGGTGCTCTGGGCCGACCGCGCGGGCAACGCCGATCCGGAGCTGTTCCCCGAAGTGTCCCGCGGCGGGCTGCGCAGCCGCCTGTTCGCCGCCGGCCCCGGCTGGCGCGCCCCGGAGCTGCCGGATCGCGTCGAACAGCTGTCTGGACTGCGGACGGCGGCTGACCGGATCGAGTACGTCCTGGTAGGGAAGTAACGTGCACGAGATCGAACTCCGACGAGCGGCCTTCGGCGACCGTCCGGCGCCGCCGCCGGACGTGCTCGCCGCCGCTGGCCCGCCCAGGCGGCGCCTGCTCGGCGCGATCGTGCTCGGCGCACAGGGCCGCTACGCGGCTGCCACCACCCTGCTCGACGAGCTCGCCCGCGACCGGGACCAGGTGGTCGCCGCACTGGCGCTGGCCACCCTCGCCTCGCACCGCCGTCAGCTCGGCGGCCACGCCGTCGCCCGCGGGCTCGACGGCGCCGCGCTGCGCCAGGCCGTCATGGCCGTGTCGGAGCCGGACCCGGACGGCCTGGACGCTCGCGGCGCGCTCGCGGACGCGCTCCTCGGGCTGGCCGCCGACCATCTGGGCACCGGGCGGCTCACCGCGTCGCGACGCGTCCTGGACCGAGCCGCGGGCGCGGTGGACAACTGGCGGACCCGGACCCGGCTCGGCTGGGTCACCGCGGAACTCGCGCTCGCCTCGGGCGACGCGCAGGCCGCGGTCGGGCCGGCCGAGGTCGCTCTCGACGAAGCCACCGCTGCCGGATCGATCCGGCACACGGTCAAGTCCCAACTGGTGCTCGCCGCGGCGCTGGGCACCATCGGGCAGAAGCGAAGAGCCGGGGAGCTCGTCTCGGGCGCGCTGGCGGACGCGGACAAGTACGAGCTGTCCTCGCTCAGCTGGCCCGCCGGGCTGATCGCGGCCGATCTGTGGCCCGCCGACGCGGACCGCCACCGATCGCGGACGGCCGCGGTGTTACACGCAGTGTTACTGGGCTCCGATCCCGGAGGGAGGCGGCTGGCGCATGGTTCTCCGTGGGTACCGGTCTGACCCCGGGTGCGGGGCTCCCGCCGGCCATACCGACATCCGGGCGAAGAAGTTCCAAAAAAAGCCACCGGATCGTGTCAAGGTACGGCCTCAAGCGTCCGATAGGGGATATGGAATGTCACCCGGCTGCAGGAAGGAACACCCGTGACGACGGTCTTGATCTGCGACGACCGACGCAGTGTCCGCGAAGGGCTCACCCGCGTGATGTCTGCTGTCCCCGGTGTCAGTCGCATCGACTGTGTAGCGCACGGTGACGAGTTGCTGGCCCGGTACTCGCGGCAGCCGGTCGACGTCGTGCTCGTCGGCACCCAGCGCGCGATGCCGGCCGGGGTGGAGGCGACTCGGCGGCTGGTGTCCGCCAACCCTCAGGCCAACGTGATCGTCTTCGGCGCGCCGGACGACGCCGGCAGCATCGCCGCCGCCATCGCCGGCGGGGCCCGCGGCTACCTGCGCTGGGACGCGTCCCGGCCGGAGCTGGTCGCCGCGCTCGCGCACACCCTCGCCAGCACCTCGGTGCCCGCGCCCCGCCAGCCCGCCGACCCCGGCGTGCAGCTCACCGAGCGCGAGCTGCAGGTGCTGCGCGGCATGAGCCAGGGCAAGAGCAACGGCCAGATCGGCCGTGAGCTGTACCTCTCCGAGGACACCGTGAAGACCCACGCGCGCCGGCTGTTCCGGAAGCTCGGCGTGCGGGACCGTGCGCAGGCCGTGGCGCACGGCTTCCGCCGGGGTCTGGTCTCCTGACGCGGACGCGCGGATTCAGCGAGAAATTTTCGTGTTTCCGCGCGCCGCTTCGCTCGATCGCCCCCCTGCGAACCACATCCGTGCGATACTGGGCGGCCTCGGTTCGGCGAGGCCGGCGCGGCTGTAGAGCCGACCACGCATACGCGACACCGGCGTCGCCAGGTACCGTAGGCCTCACCGGTGTGAGCGATGTGGGGATTGCCGCGCCGTTAATTTTGCACGCCTACACGTAACGCTGGGACTGTTGTCTGCGATGGCCAATGTGGGGGACGGGCTGGATGAGCCAGTCGCCGCCGCTGTCGAGGGGGATCCCCAGGCGGTGGAGCGGCTGCTGGCCGCTATCCGTCCCCTGGTGGTGCGGTATTGCCGTGCCCGGGTCGGACGACAGGAGCGGTCGTTCGCTTCGGCAGACGACGTTGCCCAGGAGGTGTGTCTAGCAGTGCTCACGGCGTTGCCTTCGTACCGTGACCAAGGGCGCCCGTTCCTGGCCTTTGTGTACGGCATCGCCCAGCACAAGGTGGCCGACGCGCATCGGGCCGCCGCGCGCAACCGGGCCGAGCCCGTCGCCGAGATCCCCGACGAGATCGAGGGCGACATCGGGCCGGAACAGCGCGCCTTGCAGGGGGAGTTGAACGAGCGCATGGCACAGCTGCTCCGGGTTCTGCCCGACAAGCAGCGGGAGATCGTGGTTCTGCGCGTGGTCGTGGGCCTGTCCGCCGAGGAGACCGCGGAAGCGGTCGGCTCGACGCCGGGTGCCGTCCGCGTCGCGCAGCACCGCGCGCTGGCCCGGCTCCGCAAGGCGCTGGCGTCCGAGGAGGTGGCCTGAGTGACCGATCGCGAAGACGTCAGACGTGAGCTCGACGAGCTCGAGTTCGAGTCGACCCTGAGTTCGTCGCGGGCGGAGTTCGAGGCGGACCTCACCGCGATCCGCGCGGACGACGGTCTGCTGGACTCGCTCGGCGGGTCCGACCCCGGCATCGCCGACGACCTGGGTGACCAGGAACTCAACGCCCTGCTGCTGTCCTGGCGACGGGACATCGACAGCGAGCCGCTCGCCGAGCTCATCGACACCGACACCGCCGTCACGACGATCAAGACGGCCGCGCTGGCCCGCCGCCACGGGCAGCGGGCGCGCCGTCGCCGCCTGCTCGTGCCGGTCGCCACGGCCGCCGCCGTCCTCGCCATCGGGTTCACCGGCACCAGCATCGCCGCGCGGGACGCGCAGCCCGGCGACACGCTGTGGGGCCTGACCAAGGTGCTCTACGCCGACCACGCGCGGTCGGTCGAGGCCGCCTCCGCGGCCCGCATCGACCTGCAGCAGGCCAGCATCGCCCTCTCGCAGGGCCGCATCGCCGAGGCGCAGCAGGCGCTCGCCGAGGCCGCCGCGAAGCTGAGCCAGGTCACCGAGGAGGAGAACCTCAGCCAGCTGATGGCGGAGCACCAGCAGCTCGCCTCGATGCTGCCGGACTCGGGCACCACCACGCCGGAATCGCCGACCTCCCTGCCGACCTCGGCCGCGCTGCCGCCGCCAAGCTCGACGAAGTCGCCGTCCTCGTCGACCACGACGAGCCCGCAGCAGACCACGACGCCGACCCCGTCGGAGAGCAGCACGACCTCGCCGTCCCCGACGACCGAGAGCAGCACGACGCCACCCGGCGACGGCACCTCGGGCAGCACGGTGCGCTACGACACGCCGGACTCGGGCGCCGGCCAGGCGCCGGCCGGTGTGGACACCGGCACCAGCTCGAACTGATCCGTCTCGTGAGAGGACCCGGCCGAGAGCGGCCGGGTCTTCGCCATTTTCGGCGTCCTGCCCCGGACATGGCGAAGGCCCGGCCTCCCGCGGCCGGGCCTTCTCGTGGAAACAGTCAGTAGGCGCTTTCGGTGGTCGTGATCCCGTCCGCGAAACCGCGGCAGTAGTCCCAGCTCACGTAGTCAGCCGGGTTGGGGTCGAAGGCCGGCTCGTGCGGGCGCATCCGCCCGTCCGCGAGCAACTGCTCGAGGCTCGCGCGCAGCAGGTGCCAGTCGTGGAAGTGCGGTTGATCGCACTCACCGCAATCGACCACGATCCCGCGGACTCCGCGGGGCTCCAGCAGCGCCTGGTAGACCGCGAGGTCCGACAGGTCCGCCAGCAACTCGGCGCGCGCCTGCGCGTCCATCGGTTCGGCCAGCTCGTCGTCCCCGATGCCGGCGAGCTCCCGTGCGGGGTCGTCCGGGTCGTCGGCGAACGGGTCGGGGGGCAACACTTCGTGCGGCACGCGTCGCACCGTACCTGCCCGACCGGGTTGCTTGTCCAGGGCCTTTCAGTCCCTCCAAACAGGGGCGAGTTTCCCCGGTCACGTCTGGCCCCAGTCCGGCGGTTGCCGGGACGGGGGCCAGATACCATCGACGGAAGGTTCACCCGCCACCGCCAGGAAGGTCAGCCACCCACATGACGAGCGAGTTCGCCCCGGAAGACAAGTTCGCGATGCTCGGGTTGACCTTCGACGACGTGCTGCTGCTGCCGGCCGAGTCGGACGTCGTGCCCAGCAACGTCGACACGTCGACCCGGCTGTCCCGCAACATCACCCTGCGCATCCCGCTGGTCTCCGCGGCGATGGACACGGTCACCGAGGCCCGCATGGCGATCAGCATGGCCCGCCAGGGCGGCATGGGCGTCCTGCACCGCAACCTGCCGATCGAGGAGCAGGCCGCGGCGGTCGAGGTCGTCAAGCGGTCCGAGGCGGGCATGGTCACCGACCCGGTCACCTGCTCGCCCGACGACACGCTCGCCGAGGTCGACGCCCTGTGCGCCCGGTTCCGCATCTCCGGCCTCCCGGTCACGGACGCGTCCGGCACGCTGGTGGGCATCATCACCAACCGCGACATGCGGTTCGAGCTGGACCACAGCCGCCCGGTCAGCGAGGTGATGACCAAGGAGAACCTGATCACCGCGCAGGTCGGTGTCACCGCGGACGCGGCGCTCGGCCTGCTCCGCCGCCACAAGATCGAGAAGCTGCCGATCGTCGACGGCGCGGGCAAGCTGCGCGGGCTGATCACCGTCAAGGACTTCGTCAAGACCGAGCAGTACCCGCACGCCACCAAGGACCCGGACGGCCGCCTGGTCGTCGGCGCGGCGGTCGGCGTCGGCGCGGCCGGTCACCAGCGCGCGATGGCGCTCGCCGACGCGGGTGTGGACGTGCTGATGGTCGACACCGCACACGGCCACTCGCGTGCGGTCATCGACATGGTCGCCACGCTGAAGAAGGAGCTGGGCGACACCGTCGACATCGTCGGCGGCAACGTCGCCACCCGGGCCGGCGCTCAGGCGCTGGTCGACGCGGGCGCGGACGCGGTCAAGGTGGGCGTCGGCCCCGGGTCGATCTGCACCACCCGCATCGTCGCCGGGGTCGGCGTGCCGCAGATCTCCGCGATCTACGAGGCCGACAAGGCGTGCCGCCCGGCCGGTGTGCCGGTGATCGGCGACGGCGGCATCCAGTACTCGGGCGACATCGCCAAGGCCATCACGGCCGGCGCGTCCACCGTGATGCTGGGCAGCCTGCTGGCCGGCACCGCCGAGTCGCCGGGCGACCTGATCCTGGTCAACGGCAAGCAGTTCAAGACCTACCGCGGCATGGGGTCGCTGGGCGCGATGCAGTCCCGCGACGGGCGCAAGTCGTACTCGAAGGACCGCTACTCGCAGGACGACGTGCTGAGCGAGGACAAGCTGGTGCCGGAGGGCATCGAGGGCCGCATCGCGTTCCGCGGACCGCTGGCCAACGTCGTGCACCAGCTCGTCGGCGGGCTGCGCTCGGGCATGGGCTACGCGGGCGCGGAGACGATCGAGCAGCTGCAGAAGGCGCAGCTGGTGCGGATCACGGCCGCGGGCCTCAAGGAGAGCCACCCGCACGACGTCACCATGACGGTCGAGGCGCCCAACTACACCTCTCGGTGACCCCCTGCGCGCGGGTCACACCGATGGCCTAGCGACAATGGGCCGTCAACTACTGGCGGCGAGAAGGGACCTGACGTGCGCGATCTGGTCGAGATCGGCATGGGACGCACCGCGCGGCGGGCGTACGACCTCGATGACGTGGAGATCGTCCCGTCCCGGCGGACCCGGTCGTCGGCGATCGTGTCCACCGCGTGGCAGATCGACGCCTACCGGTTCGACATCCCGCTGGTCACCCACCCGACGGACGCGGTGGTGTCGCCGGACACGGCGGTCGAGATCGGCAAGCTGGGCGGGCTGGGCGTGCTGAACGCCGAGGGCCTGTGGGCCCGGCACGCCAACGCCGAGCAGGCGCTGCTTCGCCTGGTGGACGCCGCGAAGGACGAGGACCGCACCGCGCTGGTCCGCACCCTGCAGGAGCTGCACTCCGCGCCGGTGCTGCCGGAGCTGCTGACCGAGGCGATCCGCCGGGTGCGCGAGTCGGGCGTGACCGTTGCGGCGCGGGTGAGCCCGCAGCGCGCGGCCGAGCTGACGCCGCACCTGATCGCGGCCGGGGTCGAGATCCTGGTCGTGCAGGGCACGATCATCTCCGCGGAGCACGTCGCCCACGACGACGCCGACCCGCTGGACCTCAAGGACTTCATCGGTGGCCTGGACGTGCCGGTGATCGCCGGTGGCGTGTCCGACTACCGCACCGCGATGCACCTGATGCGCACCGGCGCGGCGGGCGTGATCGTCGGCCACGGGTACACGCCGGGCGTGACGAGCACCGACCGCGTGCTGGGCATCGGGGTGCCGATGGCGACGGCGATCATCGACGCGGCCGCTGCCCGGCGTGACTACCTCGACGAGACCGGCGGCCGGTACGTGCACGTGCTGGCGGACGGCGGGATGACCAGCTCGGGCGACATCGCGAAGGCGATCGCCTGCGGCGCCGACGCCGTGGTGGTGGGCGCCCCGCTGGCCGCGGCGTCCGAGGCGCCCGGCCACGGCCTGTACTGGACCGCGGCGGCCGCGCACCCGAACCTGCCGCGCTCGCGGGTCGCCGCCGGGCCGGACATCGAGGTGGACCTGAAGACGCTGTTGTTCGGCCCGTCGTCCGACGCGGAGGGCTCGATCAACCTGTTCGGAGCCCTCCGCAGGGCGATGGCCAAGACGGGCTACTCGGACCTCAAGGAGTTCCAGCGGGTGGGCCTGTCGGTGCGCGGCTGACGGTCGCTGGTCCCCTGCGCGTCACGGCCGCGTCAGCGTGCCCTCGACGAGCGTCGTCTGGCCGGTGACGTACTCGCTCCACACGCCGGCCGCCACTTCGGACCCCGGCTTCGCAAAGCTCTGCACGAAGCTGTGTCCGTTGTGGACCGCGCCGAACGTCACGGCGAACGCCGACGTGCTCGGCCGGTCCTGCGGCGGCGTGTCGTTCGGCGGCACGATCTCGTTCAGCCCCCAGCCGTAGTCGTCGCGGTAGTCGCCCACCACGCGCTCCAGCGTGTTCTCCAGGATGGCCCCGCTGACCGGGATGTGGATCAGCACGCCGCGCCTGCCGTGGTCGAACGTGGTGTTGAAGACCAGCACCTCGCCCGCCCCGCCGCGGTAGAACTCCGCCCGCCCGGAGCCGACCAGGGAACCGTCCGGGCACGCCGCCGCGCCCTGCGTCTCGATCACCGACCGGTCGCACGTCGGGAACAGGTGCGGGTTGAAGCGCACCGACCGGTCGAACAGGAACACGAACTCGCGCGGGGCGGCCGGCTCCACGCCGGTCGTCGTCGAGCGCCGGGCGTCGAACGTGATGGTCACGCCGAACCGCGAACCGCCATCCGGGGCGTACACCGCGGTGCCGGTGTCGATGTTCACCGGCCCCGCCACGTCGGGCTCGTACGGCCGCTGCGGGCCGTAGGGCGTCGGGTGCGGGTGCGTCTCGGCAGCCGCGGCCGGGGCGATGGTGAAGGCGAGGGCGGCGGCCGTCAGGCCGGTGAGCAGACGTGCACGCATGATCGGTTCCTCCCAGTCTGTCTGTTTTCGACGTGTCTCGAATAGTCCTCCGGAGCAGTAGAGTCTTCGTTAAGTGTCGAAGAGAGCTGAGAACATCTTCAGGAGGACAAGCCCGTGCCACTCGGCCGCTGGTCCGGCATCGCGCACCCGGAGCTCGACGAGATCACCGTCGACGACGTGCTGCACGCGCTCGCCGACCCCACCCGACGGGCGATCATCCGCCTGCTCCAGGCCGAGGGCGACCGCCCCTGCGGCACCTTCGGCCTGCCGGTCGCCGCGTCCACGCTCAGCCACCACTTCCGGGCCCTGCGCAAGGGCGGCCTGATCCGCCAGTACGACGAGGGCAGGCAGCGCATGAACACGCTGCGCACCGCCGAGCTGGAGAAGAGGTTCCCCGGGCTCGTGGACGCGGTGCTCGCCAACGCCGGCTGAGTCAGCCCCGCACCTCCGCGCACGGCGCCACCACCGCGAACAGCAGCGGCTCGCCGGGCGGCGGCACCGGCGCGACGACGATCGTGACGTCGCCCGGTCCCGGGACGATCGGCACGGCGTAGCGGCCGTCTTCCTCCGCCACCAGCGGCACCGGCTGCGGCGGACGGATGGGCGTTGCGCACGCAGCCCGCGCGTCGGCCACCGAAGCACGCCACGACGGCCCGCCCGTGCGCACGCTCGGAGCCGCCCAGTCGCTCAGCACCTGCACGCCGAGGAACACCGCGACCGCCCCGCCGACGACCGTCCGCGGCCGCAGCCGGTCCAGCAACGCCGCCACCGCGACCCACAACAACAGCAGCGGCACGATCGTGTAGCGCGACCCGTTCAGCGAGAACTCCGCGCGCTCCAGGAACCCGCCCGTGCCACGCAACCCGACCGGCACCACCAGGTACGCCACCGAGCACACCAGACCGACCGCCGCGACCTGTCGCGCCACCCGGTCCGCGCGCCACAGCAGCAAACCCGCCACGAGCGCGGCCACCGCACCGACGACAGCGACCAGCACGAGCCCGGCCCACTGGTACAGCGGCCCCAGCAACCGGTCCCCGGTCAGCGCGCTCAGCAGCACCCGCAGCCCGTAGATCGACGGCAGCTCGCCCAGCACCGTCTCGCTCGCCCGGTACCCGGCCGCGCGGGTCAGGTGCACCCAGCCCTGCACGGCCAGCGCCACCAGCATCACCGCGGGCGTGACGCACGCGAGCAGCCGCCGCGGCGACCGCACGATCCCGACGATCGCCGCCGGCAGCACCAGCGCGGTCAGCGGATCGGACAGCGCCGCGAGCGCCACCACCGCCGCCGAACCCACCTGCCCGGCCGCCGACCGCGGAGGCGCCAGGAGCACCCAGAACGCCGCGTACGCCAGGTACCAGTGCAGGTCGTTGACCGCCGCGTTCACCTCGAACCCGGCCTGCGGCAGCAGCGGCACGACCACGGTCACCAGCACCCGCGCCCACGGCGACCGCAGAACCCGTCCACTGTGGAACCACACCAGCAGTGAGATCAACGCGACCACCAGCGCCGCGCCCGCGGCCAGTGCGGCCGCCGCCCACGCGAGCGGCAGCGCCGCGGCCGGCTGCGCGATCAGCTTCGCGATCACCTGCAGGTACCCGGCGTGCGGCGTGACCAGGTTGTGCCACAAGGAATGCCGCATCGCCTGGTTCAGGAAGACGCCGCCGTCCTCCGCCCACACCACGTCGTAGGCACGCAGCCCGGGGCCCCGCATGAGCTGCAGCCAGGTCGCCGCCAGCACCCAGGCCACGCTCGCCGCGATCGTCGCGGTGCGGGTCCGGTTCACTGCCGTCGCAGGACGCGGTCGGCCAGCGTCGCCGGACGCTCGTCGAGCTGCGCCCGCAGCCGTTCGTTCTGCCTGCGCAGCTCGTCGGCCTCGGCACGCAGGTCCGCGGCCTCCGTCGCGAGCCGGTCGAGCTCACGCCGCTGCGCGGCGATCGTCTCCGCCATCGAGTCCGCGTTCTCCGCGTGCGCCACCGCGTCGAACTGCAGCTGCAGCAAGCGGGTGTAGAGGGCGATGCGGTTGTTCTCCAAGGTGTAGAGGAGCCGCGAGTCGCGGTAGGGCCGCAGCGCGTCGAGCAGCGCCTCGTCCCGGGTGACCACGCCGACGCCGAAGATCGCCGGGATGATCGCGAGCTGCCAGCCCTCGGTCAGTGCGTCCTCGACCGCGGTGAGCACGCCGTTGCGCTCGCCGCCGGCCTCCTGCGCGCACGTGAACGCGCCGAGGCCGACGAACCCGGCGCGGGTCAGCTCGTCGTGCCACACGGTCGGCCCCTCCGAACTGGACGGATGCCGGTCCTCGGGGCGCAGCCGGGACGGCAGGTAGTACTGGTCCCGCCGCGAACACGGCCACAGCACGTCGTGCAGCACCGCGACCGCGTCCGGCGCGTTCGCCAGCACCCAGGCCAGCTCTGCGCGCACGGTCGCGTAGTTGTGGTCGCCGTCCAGCACGTAGAGGTCCGCGACCGGCAGGTGCGGCAGCACGTCCGGCGAGCGTTCCTCGACCAGGTGCAGCGCCGGGTTCCCGGCGATCGCCGCGCGCAGCGACTCGGTCGGGGCCGGGTCGACGCAGTACACCGCGCGGGCGCCGAGTTCCGTGTAGATGCCGCTGACCTGGCCGGACTCGACGCCGACCTCGACCACCGTGGAGATCGGCCGGTGCGCGTAGACGACCTCGAAGACCTCCCGGAAGCAGGACAGCGAGTGCAGCAGCAGGGGTGTCTGCCGGGCCGCGCGGGCCTGGGCGTGCGGATCGGTGCGGGTGCCGTAGTCGTTCACTTGCCGCTCCGCAGCTGCCGCACGGCGATGCGCGCCGCCGACGTGGCCAGGCCGACCGGTCCGTGCGTGCGGATCTCCTCCCGCACCCGGCTGCGCATCCGCGTCAGCCGGGGCGCTGACGGCGGGTGGGCGCCGAGCCCGGTCCGGGACTTCGGCAGCACCGCGAAGGCGACCGTCACCTGCCCGGACGTCACCGGCGCGCCGAACCGGGCGGCGACCGGGAACCACACCGCGCCCTCGTCGGCCTCGAACTCGAACAGCGTGCCGCCCAGCCACCGGCACGCGGCGTGGATCAGCCCGGCGAAGTCGGCGGGGTGTTCCCAGCGCTCCACCCGCGGCACGCTCTGACCGGGCACGATCGCCTTGACCTCGACCCAGTCGATCCGCACCAGCGCGGGCCGCCCCGGCACCGCGAGAGCCACGTCGGTGACGTCGGCGGAGCGGAAGTCCAGGCGCGCGAACGAAAGCCCGTTGTGGTTGATCCGCACCCGGCGGCGCGGGCCGTCGTGCCATTCGCCGTCGCCGGTGCGGAAACTCAACCTGGTCTCGGCCGGATCGTCGGACGGCTCGAACAGGTCCGCGTCCACCTGTCTGTCGGCCAGCGCGCGAGCGCCCGCGGCCAGCCGGGTGTCCGAGGCCGCGAGCAGTGCGGGCCAGAACGCGTCGCGCATCTCCAGATCGGCCAGGTCGGCGGGGGAGAGGTAGGGGATCGCGGGCAGCAGGTCCTCCGGCACGACCCGGGTGATCAGCGCGGACCCGAAGTTGTCCTCGTGCGCCCAGTTGCCGAACACCGCGGCTTCGGCGGCTGTCGGCGCCTTCAGCGCGGACACCAGGATGTTCGCCAGCCGGTGCCGCGCGGTGCCGGTCAGGTCCGGCCAGCCGCCGTCGGCGTAGCGGTACCACTGGGTCTGGAACTCGCGGATGCCGTCCTGGACCGCGCGCCGTTGCGCCAGCTGGGCCTCGCCGTCGGAGGCCGGGCCGAGCACGGGGGAGCCGTCGTCGGCGAAGTCCAGCAGCGAGCCGCAGAAGTCGTTCACCGACTGCTCCAGCACCTCGGGGCTGCGGCTGATGGTCCGGGCGATCTCGGGCGGCTGCCCGCCCTGGCTGAGGTAGCTCTCGATGCGCAGCCCGGCCCGGTACACGCGCACCGACCGGTCGTCGGTGGCGAGGTAGAAGCCGGCCGGGCGGACCTGCGCGCCGGCCACGTCGAGCAGCCGCCCCAGGTAGTACTGGATGGTCCCGCCCCAGCCCAGGTCGACCAGCGCGGGCTCGGGCGCGTCGAGCATCCCGGCCCGGCGCAGCTCGCCCAGCACCCGCTCGCGGATGCGGGTGACCGTGACGGCCAGCCGGTTGCGCAGGTGGGCGGTTTCGGTGAGCACGTCGGTGACCAGGTCGATCTCCCGGTCGTTGTCCAGGACGGTGTCCAGGGCCTCGGCCAGCGGCGGCACGTCACCGGGGCGCAGGTGCAGGGCCTGCATCAGCTGGCGGACGGTGAGCCCGTGGCGCTGCTGGATGAACTGCCGCAGCGAGTCCGGGTCGGCCGGGTCGAGCGCGGCCAGCGAGGTGACGTGCCGGGACAACCAGACCGGCCGGGCCTCGACGTTCCAGCCGCGGGCCTGCGCGGCGTTGTTGATCAGCGCCGAGAGCAGGGTGCCCTCGCGCATCGGGCACCACAGCACCGGGATCCCGGACTGGTGGGCGCGCAGCGCGACCCACTCGGCGAACCCGGTCAGCACGGGGCCGAGCACCGCAGCGCCGTACCGCCAGGCCGTGCGGACCGGGGTTTGGGCCGCCTGGTCCACCCGCTGGAGCGTCTTCGCGCGCAGGCTGGTGATGCCGTAGTCGCCCTGATCGGTGTCGAGGTGCTCGCCGAGCGGGTCCTCCAGGCCGAGCGGCTCGCGCTCCCGCTCCAGCACGGCGAGGAACTCCTCGTCGAGCCGCTCGTAGTAGACGGTCCGGACACCCAGCTCCTGCGGCACCTCGATGTCGGCGACCGCGTTGTCCCCGATGTGCACGACCTGCTCGGGGTGCACGCCGAGGTTGTCCAGGACGATCTCCCACAGCCCGGACGCCTTGTCGAGCCCGTGCTGGTGCGAGCGGAAGACCCGGGCTTCGCGCAGCGCGCCGAGGCCGGGGCGGTCGAGCAGTTCGGTGAGGTGCTCCTCGGTGAAGTAGGTGTCCGACACCAGCACGGTCGGCACGTGGTGCTTCGCGGCCAGTTCGACCAGCTCGGCGATGTCCAGGTCGGGCACCGTGAAGTCGCGCTCGCAGGTCACCTCGGCGCGGACCAGCTCGGGCAGCTCGGCGCCGAAGATCCGCATCGGCATGTGCTGCCAGATGTCGAACAGCGACACCTCGGTGCCCAGCGCCTCCTCGCTCTGGCGCGCCCGCTGTTCCGCGACGATCCGCATGCGCCGGAACGCGGCGGGCGTGACCCAGTCCGGGCACCGGCCGTCCCGCACGAGCCGCGCCCCCAGCACGGCGAACACGTCGGTGGGCCTGGGCGTGCGCCGCCACAGGATGGTGTCGAAGACATCCAGCGACAGCACGGCGCAGGAGCCGTCGGTGATCAGCCGGCGGACCCGGTCGAGCGAGGGCGGCAACGACAAGGCATCTCCCCAGATTTGTGATGTGATTTACAACGATAATCACTCCGATGGGGGAAATACGTTACGCGCGGCGAAGAGGTTGCCCGAACTGATCGGTAACTTACTACTGGTCAGAACCCTGTGGTGGTGGTTACGCTTTACCTGTGACCACGCGTAACAGCAATGCGGCTGACTATGACGTCATCGTGGTCGGATCGGGGTTCGGCGGCAGCGTCGCCGCGCTCCGGCTGACCGAAAAGGGCTACCGGGTGGCCGTCGTCGAGGCGGGCCGCCGGTTCGCCGACGACGAGTTCGCCAAGACGTCCTGGGACCTCAAGCGGTACCTGTGGGCGCCCGCGCTCGGCTGCTTCGGCATCCAGCGGATCCACCTGCTCCGCGACGTGATGATCCTGGCCGGCGCCGGTGTCGGCGGCGGGTCGCTGGTCTACGCCAACACGTTGTACCGGCCGCTCAAGCCGTTCTACCAGGACAAGCAGTGGGCGCACATCACCGACTGGGAGTCCGAGCTCGCGCCGTACTACGACCAGGCGAGCCGGATGCTCGGGGTGGTCACGAACCCGAGCGTCACGCCGTCGGACGAGGTCATCCAGAAGGTCGCCGCCGACATGGGCGTCGCCGACAGCTACCACCCGACGCCGGTCGGGGTGTTCTTCGACAAGCCGGGCGAGCGCGTGCCGGACCCGTACTTCGGCGGGGCCGGGCCGGAGCGGACGGGCTGCACCGAGTGCGGCTCGTGCATGACCGGCTGCCGCGTCGGCGCGAAGAACACGCTGGTCAAGAACTACCTCTACCTCGCCGAACAGGGCGGCGCGCAGGTCATCCCGCTCACCACGGTCACCGCCGTCCGCCCGCGCGGGGACGGCTCGTTCGAGGTCGACGTCCGCAAGACCGGCACCAGGTCGAAGCGTTTCCGCACCACGCTCACCGCGGGCCAGGTCGTGCTCGCCGCGGGCACCTGGGGCACGCAGCGGCTGCTGCACGAGATGCGCGACCAGGGCACGCTGCCCCGCCTGTCGTCGCGCCTGGGCGAGCTGACCCGCACCAATTCCGAAGCCATCATCGGCGCGGGCCGCCCGACCGTGGACCCGGAGCGCGACTTCAGCCGCGGCGTGGCGATCACGTCGTCGTTCCACCCGGACGAGTCGACGCACATCGAGCCGGTGCGCTACGGCAAGGGCAGCAACGCGATGAGCCTGCTGCAGACGATCGCGACCGACGGCTCGGTGCCGACGCCACGCTGGCTGCAGGCGGTGCGGTTCCTGGTCAAGCACCCGGTGCAGAGCGCGAAGCTGCTCAACGGCTACCGGTGGAGCGAGCGGACCGTGATCCTGCTGGTGATGCAGAGCCTCGACAACTCGATCACCACCTACACCAAGCGGGGCCTGTTCGGGCGGCGCAAGTACACGTCCAAGCAGGGGCACGGCGAGCCGAACCCGACGTTCATCCCGGCCGGGCACCAGGCCAACGAGCTGACCGCGAAGCACATCGACGGCACCGCGGGCGGCACGTGGGGCGAGGTGTTCGACATCCCGCTCACCGCCCACTTCATCGGCGGCGCGCCGATCGGCACCAGCGCCGAGGACGGCGTGATCGACCCGTACCACCGGGTGTTCGGCTACCCCGGACTGTCCATCGTGGACGGCACCGCGATCACGGCCAACCTGGGCGTGAACCCGTCGCTGACCATCACCGCGCAGGCGGAGCGGGCGTTTTCGTTCTGGCCCAACAAGGGCGAGGCCGACAAGCGGCCGGACCAGTCGAAGGGCTACCGGCGGATCAAGCCGGTCCCGCCGAAGGACCCGGCGGTCCCGGCCGACGCGCCGGCCGCCCTCCGACTGCCGCTGGTGTCTACAGGTCGATCCCGGCGAACACGGTGACCCGCTCCTCGGTGAGGTCGTGCATGGCGGCGAGCACGCCTTCGCGGCCCACCCCGGAGCCCTTCACACCGCCGTAGGGCATCTGGTCCGCGCGGTAGGACGGCACGTCGCCGATGATCACGCCGCCGACCTCGAGCTCGGCGGAGGCGCGGAACGCGAGGCGGACGTCGCGGGTGAAGACGCCGGCCTGCAACCCGTAGGCGGAGGCGTTGACCGCGGCGAAGGCCTCGTCGGCGTTCTCGACCACGGACACGGCGAGGACCGGGCCGAAGATCTCCTCGGACCACGCCTTCGTCTCGGCGGGCACGCTGGTGAGCAGCGTGGGTTCGACGGTCGCGCCCTGGCGCGACCCGCCGGCCAGCAGCTTCGCGCCGGCGGCGACGGCCTCGTCGACCCAGGCGACGATCCGTTCCGCGGCCGCCTCGTCGACGACCGGGCCGACGTCCACCGTGGAGTCGTACGGGTCACCGGTCCGCTGCGCGGCGATGGCTTCGGCGAGCGCGGGGATGAACTCGTCGGCCACCGAGCGTTCGACGATGACCCGCTGCACCGCGATGCACGACTGGCCGGCCTGGTAGTTGCCGAAGGTCGCGATGCGCTGCGCGGCGCCGGTCAGGTCCGTCCAGTCGCCGAGCACGACCGCGGCCGCGTTGCCGCCCAGTTCCAGGACGACGTGCTTGCGCGGGGCGGCGTCGGCCAGCGACCAGCCGACCGGGCCGGAGCCGGTGAACGACACGACCGGCAGTCGCGGGTCCGCGACCAGTTTCGCGGTGTCCTCGTTGCCCAGCGGGAGGACCGAGAACGCGCCCTCCGGGAGGTCGGTCTCGGCCAGGATCTCGCCGAGGACCAGCGCGGACAGCGGGGTGCGCGGGGCGGGTTTGACGATGATCGGCGCGCCGACGGCCAGCGCGGGAGCGACCTTGTGGGCGACGAGGTTGAGCGGGAAGTTGAACGGCGCGATGCCGAGGACGGGGCCGCGGGGCACGCGGCGGACCATGGCGAGGCGGTTCTCGCCCGCGGCGTCGGTGTCCAGGCGCTGGAGGTCGCCGGAGAAGCGGCGGGCCTCCTCGGCGGCGATGCGGAAGACCGACACCGCGCGGCGCACCTCGGCTTCCGCCCACTTCAGGGGTTTGCCGTTCTCGGCGGTGATGAGTTCGGCGAGCTCCTCGGCGCGCGCGGCGAGTTGTTGCGAGGTGTGTTCCAGCGCGGCGGCCCTGACGTGGGCCGGTGTCCGGCGAAGCACCGGCGCGACGGCGACCGCGGCGGCCACCGCACGCTCGACCTGATCCGGCCCCGGCACGGCGACGGTCGCCACGTCGCTGCCGTCGAAGGGGTGGTGCACGTCCAGGGTGGCCGTCCCCTGCTCCGCCCAGCCGGCGATCCAGGCCGGCCGCGGTTCCGGCGTGATGGTGTCCATGCGGACCAACTTAGAGCGCCGGAGGAAAGGTCGTTTCACGTTCCACGCGTGCCGCGAGCATCGCCCCGATCGGGTGATCAGCGGGGAGGTTCCCGAGCCGGATTGCGCGCTGGAGGTGGTTCCGGTGCCCGGGGCGGAATACCCGGCGCACCGCCCCCGTTGTACGTGCTGGTCGGTGCGGTCCGTGTCCCCCGGGCCTCACCTGTTTCGCCGTCAGGGAATACCGGTGTGAGCCGGAGCCCTGTTCGGACCTTTCGCCGAGAGGCGACCGCCGTGCCGGCCATCCATACGTCAGACAGGCCCCGGGCCACGCGTCCGGGGCCTTCGTCGTTACCACGTCCCCGGGCGCACGTGACCCAGCCCACCTGGGACGATGGAAGACACACGTCGTCCTGATGGAGGTCCGGTGTCCAATCCGAGCGGTCCGGTGCTCGTCGTCGACTTCGGCGCGCAGTACGCGCAGCTGATCGCCCGCCGTGTCCGCGAGGCGCAGGTCTACTCCGAGGTGGTGCCGCACACCGCCACGCGCGACGAGATCCTCGCGAAGAACCCCTCGGCGATCGTCCTGTCCGGCGGCCCGGCCAGCGCCTACTCGCCGGACGCCCCGGGCATGGACCCCGAGCTGGCCAAGTCCGGCGTCCCCATCTTCGGTATCTGCTACGGCTTCCAGGTCCTCGCCCAGGCGCTCGGCGGCACCGTCGAGGCCACCGGCAACCGCGAGTACGGCCGCACCGAGGTGCACATCCCGGCCGACGGTGGCATCCTGCACCGCGAGCTGCCCGAGCGGCACCAGGTGTGGATGAGCCACGGCGACAGCGTCACCAAGCCGCCGGCCGGCGCGAAGGTCACCGCGACCTCCGAGGGCGCCCCGGTCGCCGCCTACGAGAACGTCGACGACCGCATCGCCGGCGTCCAGTACCACCCCGAGGTCCTGCACTCGCCGCACGGCCAGGAGGTCCTGCGCCGCTTCCTGCACGACATCGCGGGCATCAAACCGCAGTGGACCACCGCCTCGATCGTCGAGGAGCAGATCGCCCGCATCCGCGAGCAGATCGGCGAGGACGGTCGCGCGATCTGCGGCCTGTCCGGCGGGGTCGACTCCGCCGTCGCCGCCGCGCTGGTCCAGCGCGCCATCGGCGACCGGCTGACCTGCGTCTTCGTCGACCACGGCCTGCTCCGCACCGGCGAGCGCGCCCAGGTCGAGCGCGACTTCGTCGCCGCCACCGGGGTGAACCTGGTGACCGTCGACGCCCGCGAGCGCTTCCTCGGCGCCCTCGCCGGCGTCACCGACCCGGAGCAGAAGCGCAAGATCATCGGCCGCGAGTTCATCCGCGTGTTCGAGCAGGCCGAGCGCGACCTCAAGGCGCAGGGCGACTACCGCTTCCTCGTCCAGGGCACGCTGTACCCGGACGTCGTCGAGTCCGGCGGCGGCACCGGCGCGGCCAACATCAAGAGCCACCACAACGTCGGCGGCCTGCCGGAGGACCTGCAGTTCGAGCTGGTAGAGCCGCTGCGGCTGCTGTTCAAGGACGAGGTCCGCCGCGTCGGGCTGGAGCTGGGCCTGCCGGAGACGATCGTGCACCGGCAGCCGTTCCCCGGCCCCGGCCTCGGCATCCGCATCATCGGCGAGGTCACCGCGGACCGGCTGGAGACGCTGCGCGCCGCCGACGCGATCGCCCGCGAGGAGCTGACCGCGGCGGGCCTGGACCGCGACATCTGGCAGTGCCCGGTGGTGCTGCTCGCGGACGTCCGCAGCGTCGGCGTTCAGGGCGACGGCCGCACCTACGGCCACCCCGTGGTGCTGCGCCCCGTGTCCAGCGAGGACGCCATGACAGCCGACTGGACCCGCCTGCCCTACGACGTGCTGGAGCGCATCTCCACCCGCATCACCAACGAGGTCCCCGAGGTCAACCGGGTCGTGCTGGACGTGACCAGCAAGCCGCCGGGCACCATCGAGTGGGAGTGATCCGGGACTGACCTGGGGGCGGCGTGTCGCTGGCCGGCATCGCGTTGATCGTCGTGGCGGTGTTCCTGTTCCGCCGCGCGCGCAAGGCGGGCGCGCAGATCCGGGCCATGACCGCCACGCCCACCCTCACGGTCGCGCAACTGGAGCAGATGCGGCGGATGGTCCCGCGGCCGCGACCCGAGGGCGGCTTCCGCAAGATCACCGAGGTGATCGGCGGCGCTCAGCCGGGTGCCGGCGGACTGCTGACGTCGGAGCTCAGCAAGACCCCGTGCGTCTGGTACAGCTACCGCGTCCGGCGGCGCTGGTACTACCGCACCCGCAAGGGGCACCGTCGGGTGCGCTGGGACACGGTCGCCGAAGGGCAGGCGCCGCCGAGTTTCGTGCTCGTCGATCCGCAGCGCCGCCCGATCGAGCTGGTCGTGGACGGCGCCCGGCCGGAAGCCGTGGAAAAGCCGGTCGATTCCTACCAGACCGATTTCCGGGCCGAGACGGTCGAGTTCCTCGGTCTCGAGTGGCCGCGGGGCCGGGGCACCCTCGGCTTCCACTACGAGGAGTGGATCATCCGGCCCGGCACCTGGCTCTACGTCCTCGGCGAAGCGCGCGACGTGACGGGCTCGCTGGTCATCGGGAAGCCGGAGGACGGCAGCGATTTCATCATCGCCGCGAAACCGGAGGGCGAGCTGCGTGCAGGCCGGGGCCGTCGCCACCGCCTGCTCGGAGCCGCCGCCTGCGCGCTGGTCCTGGTGGGCCTCGCCCTGATCGTGACCGAATTCTGGATCATGGCCTGAAAAAAGGGAGCCGCGGACACATCCGCGGCTCCCTTCTGGCCTGGCAGTCTCCGGCGTCAGTCCCGCCGGCCTCCCCGCATCGACGCGCCCAGCATCAGCACCCCGACGAGCACCGCGCCGCCGGCGAGCACCCACTTCAGGTCGAAGGAGGGCAGCCACGTGGCGCCGTCGGACAGGACGTAGGCCGACACCAGGAGCGTCGCGATGCCGAGGATCAGCGTGACGACGTCCACCCCGCGTCGCCGCTCCGGCGGCGCCGGCGTCTCCGTGTCGTGGGCGTAGGGGTTCTCAGCCACGGCGCACCTCCAAGCTCCCGACGCCCTGGTCGGCCTTCAGCGTCAGCTGCAGCCCGCCCGGACCGTCGATCCCGTAGTCCACTCCGGTGATCGGGGCGATCCCGACCCCGTTGCTTTCGCGGCCGAAGCAGCTCACGTCACCGGCCTGCGACTCGCAGGAGTACGTGACGTCCGCCGTCGCGGGCACGCGGATCGTCGTGTCGCCCGCGCCGAGGTGCACCTCGGTCGTCACCGGCACGTCGGCGGGCAGCCTGGTCAGGTCCAGGTCCACGGTCCCGGCCGTGCGCTGGTAGCTCGGCAGCACCTCGGCCGCGCTCACCGGCGTGGCCCGCAGGTCGCCCAGCCCGCCGGAGTAGTCGGCGACGGGGACCGTGGTCAGCGCGACACCCGCGATCGACAGCGGCACCGCCAGGATGGCCAGCTTGCGGCCGCCACCGGCGAACGCGCCTGCCACCATCCCGACGCCCAGCACCCCGAGCACCAGCCCGATGACGTGCTGCGGCGAGAACCACGCGTCGCCGGACGAACCGATCGCCGCGCCGATCCCGGCGACCAGCAGCGCGATGCCGAAGGTCGCGACACCGATCTTGCTCGTCCGCCGCGGCGCCCGCGGCGGTGGCGGCGGGGCCGGCGCCGGAGGCGGAACCGGGTCCGGCAGGTCCCACGCCATCGGGTCCGCGCCCAGCGGATCCCACCCGGACTCGGCCCGCTCCGTGGTGCCCGGCGCGCTCATCGAGAACGCGGCGGGGCCGACCTCGGTGGCCACGCGGGTCACCGGCGCCGGCCGGTTGACGTGCCCGCGGCCGCGGTGCAGCAGGTACAGCGCGGTGACCATCATCGCCGCGCCGATGATGCCGCCCCCGTCGAACCAGCCGCCGGCGAACGCCCAGCTGGACAGCGGGAAGAACAGGATGGCCAGCACGATCGTGATGTGTTTGGACATCGAGCTGCGGCCCTGCCCGAACAGCGACTCGATGGGTGACACCTCGTCGCCCTCGGCCGGGAACAGCAGCCAGCACAGCAGGTACAGCGAAGCGCCGACGCCGCCGAACACGGTCGCCGTCACGAACGCCACCCGCACGATCACCGGGTCGATGCCGTACCGGTTGCCGATGGCCGCCGCGACGCCGCCGATCTTGCCGCCCCTGGCGGGACGGCGCGGCCGGCTGGCCCAGAAGTCCTTCACGGTCTCCTCGAAACCGCCCAGGCCTTGCGGTTTCGGAGCCTCTGCCGTGTCGTTCATGGTGCCCAGCATGCGTCAGCGGTCCCGCGCGCACATCGGGGAACGACCCTGAGTTTGCGGCGGCCGCGATCCCCGGGGTTTTCCCCGATGAATCGTGGTTGCGGCCGTGTGACCATGGCAGAACCATGGATCACGTGCAGGAGAAGCCGCGCACCGAGACCGGCATGCCGCTCCCGCGCCCACCGGGCGAGGGCGCGGTCGTGCCTGCTGCCGGGAGCACGCTGGCGGAGGTCGACGAGCGGCCCAAGATGTACCGGCGCCGGTCGAGCCGCGTGGTGGCGGGTGTCGCCTCGGGCCTGGCCGACCACCTCGGCATCAAGGTGCTGTGGGTGCGCGCCACGTTCGCGATCCTGGCCGCGTTCGGCGGGGCCGGGATGGTGGCCTACGGGCTGTTGTGGGTGTTCGTGCCGCAGCGGCGGCGCGAGGAGACCGAGGCCCCGGCCACGCCGAGGGAGAAGCAGCAGGCCATCGGTCTGCTCATCCTGGGCGTCGGGCTGCTCGTCGCGGGTGGGGCGATCACCGGCGCGATCAACGGGTGGGTCGCGGTGCCACTGGCGCTGGCCCTGGTCGGCGCCGCGGTCGTGTGGCGGGAGGCCGACGAGTCGCAGCGCCGCCGCTGGCGGGACGGCGCGCGGTCCGGCGTCGCGGGCATGGTGCTCGGCGGCGGCGGGTGGTCGGCCGCGATCCGGATCCTCGCCGGTGTCGCGCTGGTGATCACCGGCATCGGTGTCGTCGTGCTGCGCAGCGGATCGCTCGATCAGGTGCAGTTCGCGCTGCTCGCCGTGCTCGCGACGCTGGTCGGGGTGGCGGTGCTGACCGTGCCGTTCTGGCTGCGGATGGGCCGCGACCTGGGGGAGGAGCGCCGGGCCCGCATCCGCACCGAGGAGCGCGCCGAGATCGCCGCGCACCTGCACGACTCGGTGCTGCAGACCCTGGCGCTGATCCAGAAGCAGTCGGAGTCGCCGAAGGAGGTCGCGCGGCTGGCCCGCAGCCAGGAGCGCGAGCTGCGCGGCTGGCTCTACGGCCCGTCCGGCTACGGGACGCCGGAGAAGAAGGGCGAGGACCGGTCGGTGGCCTTCTCCCAGGCGATCGCAAACGCTTGCGGCGAGGTGGAGGACACCTTCGCGATCTCGGTGTCGCAGGTCGTGGTGGGGGAGGCGCAGCTGGACGACCGGCTCACCGCGCTGGTGCTCGCGGCTCGCGAGGCGATGGTCAACGCGGCCAAGCACGCCGGGGTCGACGAGGTGAGCGTCTACGCCGAGGTGGAGCCCACCGCGGTCACCGTGTTCGTGCGGGACCGGGGCAAGGGTTTCGACCCGGAGACCGTGTCGGAGGACCGGCATGGCCTCGCCGACTCGATCCGGGGGAGGATGGAGCGCAACGGCGGCACGGTACGGCTGCGCACGGCGCCGGGAGATGGGACCGAAGTGCAGCTGGAGATGCCGGTGAAGGCCGATTCTGGAGGGACGCGTTGAGCGAGACACCGCAGCCGAAGGCCCCGATCAGCGTGTTCCTGGTCGACGACCACGCGCTGTTCCGGGCCGGGGTGCGTACCGAACTGGACTCGATCACCGACGAGGTGCGGGTGGTCGGCGAGGCGGGTTCGGTCGCCGAGGCGGTCGCCGGCATCGCCCGGACGAAGCCGCAGGTCGTGCTGCTCGACGTGCACATGCCGGACGGCGGTGGCGCGGAGGTGCTCCGCCGGGTCCGCACCGACCTGCCCGACGTCGTGTTCCTGGCGCTGTCGGTGTCGGACGCGGCCGAGGACGTCATCGCGGTCATCCGCGCCGGCGCCCGCGGGTACGTCACCAAGACGATCTCGTCGAAGGAGCTGGTGCGGGCCATCGCGCGGGTCGCCGAGGGCGATGCGGTGTTCTCGCCGCGGCTGGCCGGGTTCGTGCTGGACGCGTTCGCCGACCGCCCGGGCTCGGCGCCGATCAGCGACCCCGAGCTGGACCTGCTGACCCCGCGCGAGCGGGACGTGCTGCGCCTGCTCGCGCGGGGCTACGCGTACAAGGAGATCGCGTCGGAGCTGTTCATCTCGGTGAAGACGGTCGAGACGCACGTGTCCAGCGTCCTGCGCAAGACCCAGCTGTCCAACCGCTACGAGCTTTCGCGCTGGGCCTCGGACCGCAGGCTGGTCTGAACGAGGACCCGGCGCCGCACGCGGGTCAGGGCGACTCCGGCGAGCACGACGGCGACTCCGGCGAGGATCCGCGGGTTGAGGTCCTCGCCGAGGAAGACCGCGCCGAGCGCCAGCGACACGATGGGCATCAGGTAGCCGACGGTGGATGCGGCGACCGCGCCTTCGGTCGCCAGCAGGCGATAGCTCAGCGCGAACGCGACGCCGGTGGAGAACACCCCGAGGATCACCACGGCGATCACCGGACCCGCGGACAGGTGCACCGGCGTGGTGCCACCGGCGGGCATCGCGAGCAGCGTGAACCCGCTCGCCGCGGTCATCTGCGCGCCCGCCAGCGCAACCGGCGACGAGCCGGTGCCGGACAGGTGTTTGCCCTCGTAGACGAAGACGAACCCGTAGCTCACCGCGGCGGCGACGCAGGCCAGCGCACCCCAGCTGAGCAGGCCGGATTCCTGCCACGGCGCGAAGATCAGCACGGTGCCGGCGAGCCCGGCGAGCAGGCCGACGAGCTTCGGCGGGTCGAGCCGGCGTTCGACGCCCATCAGCATGGCCATGAGCAGCGTCCACAGCGGCGTGGTCGCGTTCAGCACGCCGGTCACACCCGAGCTGACGGTCTGCTCGCCGATCGCGAACAGCAGGAACGGCAGCGCGTTGTGGAACAGGGCGGCGACGAGCAGGTGCTTCCAGATCCGTCGTCCGGCCGGCAGGCGGTCACGAGCGGCGTAGCAGAGCCCGACGAGGACGGCGCTGCCCAGGACGGTGCGGATGAGCACGATCTGGACCGGCGTGAACGCCTGCAGCCCGATCTTGATCCACAGGAAGCTCGATCCCCACATGAGTGCCAGCGCGGCCAGGCGCAGCAAGGTTTTCGTTTCGGCCACGGCCTTCACGATCGCGCCGGTGATCTGTAAGGACAAGCGAAAATCCCTACACGGTGCTGTTAGCAGAACTGTATCCTCGGGGGATGCTCGACGTCCGCCGGCTGTAGGTGCTGCGGGCCGTGGTTTCCAGCGGGTCGATCAGCGCGGCCGCCCGGAACCTCGGCTACACCCCGTCCGCGATCAGCCAGCAGTTGTCCACTTTGGAGCGTGAGGCAGGCACGGCGCTGCTGGAGCGGGTCGGCCGCGGAGTGCGACCCACACCCGCGGGCGCGTTGTTGTCCCAGCATGCCGAGGTCGTGTTCGCGCAGCTGTCCAAGGCCGAGTCCGAGCTGGCCGACCTGAAGGCGGGCCGCACGGGCAGCCTGGCGATCCGTTATTTCGCGACGGCCGGAGCGTCGCTGGTGCCGCCCGCGGTGGCGGCCATCCGCCGCGACTACCCAGGCGTGAAGCTGGACCTGCGGCTCCTGGAGCCCGGCGAGGCGTTGCCGCAGGTGGAGAACGGTGACGCCGACGTGGCGATCGTGGTGTTCTCGGGCTCGTACTCGAAGCCGGGTGTCGAGCTGTGCCACCTGTTCGACGACCCGTACCGCGTGGCGCTGCCGACGAGCCACCCGCTGGCCCGCAAGCGGGTCGTGGACCTGGGCGACCTGGCCGACGAGCCGTGGATCAGCAACGAGGGCGTGCCCGGCCCCTGCCGGGACGTGCTGATGGCCGCCTGCGGGGCCGCCGGTTTCGTGCCGAACTTCGTGATGGAGTGCGAGGACTACGCGACCGCGCAGGGCTTCGTCGCGGCCGGTCTCGGCATCAGCCTGGTCCCGGTGCTGGGCCTGGGCGCACCCCAGCCCGGCGCGGTGATCCGCCGGATCCGCAACCCGGAGCCGATCCGCCCGATCCACGCCGCCGTGGCCACCCGCTCACGCGACCAGCCCGCCGTCCGCCACCTGTTGCAGGTGCTCAAGGACATCAAAACCGACGTCGCCGCATAAAAGCGCCACCCAACACACAAACCGCCACCCGGCAACGCAACGCGCCAACCCCCCGAGCCACCCCTCTCCCGCAACCCGATCCCCAGCCAAATCGGTTGCCGAGCCACCGGGTCAAGGCACGCTTTCCCGCCTTGACGCGGTGTCTCGGCAACCGAACACTGAAAGATCGGGTTCGGAAGGGGCCCTCTCAATCCGGGCGTAGCGAAGCGAAGCCGGTGCAGTAGAAACCCGCGTAGCGCCACCTCAAAGAAAAAGAAGCTGCGTAACCCCGATCCCAATAGCAGCCGCAACCAGCACAGCCATGGTCGCGAGGATCAACTGCCGCGCCCGGACCGGCGAGATCCGCACCAATGGTTGCTTCGGCGGAGGAGGCGGCGGCGACGGCGGCCGGAACGCGGGCACCGTCGGCAGCGCGGGCGCGGTGGGCGGGATGAACGCCGTCTGCCGTCCCTGCGTGATCGCCTGGAACGAGGTGATGCTGTCGCCGAGTGTGGGCCGGCTCAGTGGGTCCTCGCGCAGCAGCTTCATCAACGCGGGCGCGAGCACACCGGCCTTCTCCGGCTGGCGCAGCGGCCCGCCGCCGTGGTCGCCGTAGGGCGGCACGCCTTCGACAGCCGTGTAGAGGGTGGCGCCGAGCGAGAACGCGTCGGTGGCCGGCGCGGCGGTCGCGCCCCGCGAGAGTTCCGGCGCCCGGTAGGCGGGGTTGAAGCCGGCGCCGGTGAACCCGATGTCGGTGACCTTGACGCCACCGTCGTCGGCGAGCAGCACGTTGCCCGGCTCCAGCCCGCGGTGCACCACGCCGGCCCGGTGCGCCGCGGCCAGCGCGGAGGCGAGCTGGATGCCCAGGAACGCGGTCTGGTCGGGCGTGAGCGTCCCGTACTCGGCGAGGAAGTCCGCCATGTTGCGGGAGGGCACGTACTCCATGACCACCCACGGGTCCGGCCCGTCGCGGAGCACGTCGTAGACCCCGATCGCACAGGCGTGCTGGATCCGCATCGCGGCGCGGCCCTCTTCCAGCGCCGCGGCGATCGACTGCTCGCTGTGCCCCGGCGCGACCGGCATCTTCTTGGCCGCCACCGTGCGGTTCAGCTGCGTGTCGTACGCCAGCCACACGATTCCGGCGCGGCCACGACCGATCGGTTGGTCCAACCGGTACCGGCCGCCGACGAGTGCGCCCTCAGTACCCACAACACCCTCTCGTCGTCCCGGCCTGTCGGATAGTCACCCACCACCCTACTGACCGATCCTGAACGTTTCCGGCAGTCGACTCAGCCGTTGGCCCCGGACGTCGGGGTCTCCTCCGGCGTGCTCGTGGGGGTCCTGCTCGACGAGGACGACGAGGAGGTCGGGCTCTTGCTGGAGCTGGGTTTGCTCGCCGAAGTCTCCTCGCTGGAGCTGCGCCGCGAGGGGGAGGACTTCGTCGGCTCGTTGGCCTGGCTCGACCGCGTCGCGGTCGGCGTCGAGCTCTCCGTCGTCTCCACCGACGAGCTGGTCACCGGCGGCGGGAGCACCGGCGGGCTGGTCTCGGTGGTGTTCGTGGTGTTGTTGTTCGCCGGCGTGAACAGCCAGATGCCGAGCGCCACGAGACCGGCCACCACGACGGCGCCGATCGCGGCCGGCACCTTCCACCTGCCCGGCTTCTCGTCCTCGTCGTCCGCCGCGGCGGCCCGGGGCTCGTCGTCGTAGCCGTCGTACCCGGCGGGCACCGCGCGCGTCGCGCCCTGGCGGTCGTAGTCGTCCGTCGGGTACGCGGCGGTGGCGGCGTACGGGTCGTCCGAGTAGTCGTCGTACTCGTCGTAGAACTGGTCGCTCGCGCCGCCGGCCAGTGTGCCGGAGTGCGCGCCGAGCTCGTCGCCGCGGAAGGCCCGCGTGGCGCCCGCGCCTGCCGCTGCGCCCAGCGCCCCGGCCGCGAGCGCGCCACCGGCGAGCGCTCCGCCGGACGGCGAGAACTGCGTCTCGTCCGAATTCCCGCCCAGCGGTGTCTCACCGCGCGCCACGGCCGCGAGCAGCTCCTCGGCCTCCGCGGCGGTCGGGCGGTGCTGGACCTCCGGGTGCAGCAGCACGGCCAGCACGCTGGCGAGCGGACCGGACTGCCGCGGCGGGTTGATCTGCCCCGCGGCGACCGCGTGCAGCAGGCTCAGGGTGTTCTCGCTCAAACCGAACGGCGGCTGACCCTCGCACGCCGCGTACAGCGTGGAGCCCAGCGAGAAGACGTCCGCCTCCGGGCCCGGATCGCCACCGATCGCGACCTCCGGCGCCAGGTAGGCGGGGGTGCCCGCGATCATGCCGGTCTTGGTGACCGTGACGTCGTCCTTGGCCCGCGAGATGCCGAAGTCGGTGATCTTCACCACGCCGTTGTCGGCGAGCAGGATGTTGCCGGGCTTGATGTCCCGGTGCACGATCCCGACCGCGTGCGCCTCCTTGAGCGCGGCCGCGATCTGGGCGCCGATGCGCGCGACCTCGCGCGGCGGCAGCGTCTTCCGGTCGCGCAGCAGCTCGGCGAGGCTCGTCGACGGCAGGTACTCCATCACCAGGCACGGGTGGCCGTTGTCGTCGGTGACGACGTCGAAGACGGAGATCGCGTTCGGGTGGTGCAGCCGGGCGGCGATGCGGCCCTCGCGCATCGTGCGCTGCTTGGCGTCCTCGGCCTCGTGCTGGTCCAGCCCCGGTTGCAGAAGCAACTGCTTGATCGCGACCGAACGGCCGAGTACGTCGTCGTGCGCCTGCCACACCGCACCCATGGCGCCGGTGCCGATTCGCCGCTCGATCCGGTACCGGCCGGCGACCAGGCGACCCTCGTCGCTCACGCGACCTCCTTCGGGGGCTGTTTCAGGGCGCGACAGTGCCGCACGCCTGGAAGCCTATGCACGTAGCTCGGCCCGTGGGCCGGGGGTTGGGCCAGATCCGTCAATCAAGGCTAGGGTGCTCACTCTGCGCGCATGCATCCGGCACTGTATGGGGCGGCCCGACCACGCCTGGTATGGCGTCCGCTACAGCTCCTCGGCGGCCAGCAGGACCGCTTCGGAAATGCTGTGTCCGGCCTGGTCGAGACCCAGCTGCTGCGTCACGCGGAGCCGGGTGCCGTCGTCACGGCGCATCAGCACCACGGCGAGCACGGACCCATCCGGCTGCACGCGCGCCTCGACCACCTCGACCTGACGCATGGTGCTCCACGCCCGCACCAGGTCGCCCGCCTCCTCACCGGCCAGCGCCGGGCTGAGCAGGTCCAGCGCCTTCTCCGGTGCGGAGTCGACCCGCCGGTAGAACTCGTTGACCACCGCAAGCCTCTCCGCGTCGGTCAGCGTGGGTGCGGTGGTCGTCGCGGTCGCGGAGCCCTCGGCCGTCTGGGGCACGGCGGTCTCCGCGGGCTGTGTCTGGGCCACCGGCACCTGCGCGAGCGGGGTGCTGGTCGCCTGGGCGTGACCGACGGTGTTGCTGCCCTGCTTGCCCCCCGGCGTGCCGCCGACGGCGAAGCCGCCCAGCGCGGCCGCACCGGTGATCTGCGGCGGGGCCGGGCTGACCGGCGCGGCCGACTGGTCCCGGCCGCGGGTGAGCACCGACGACGCCACGACCGCGCCCACGAGCAGTGTGCCCGCCATGGTGAGCCCGGTGAGCTTGGCGAGCTTCGCGCCGCGGCTCTCCGGCTCCCGCTGCGGCTCGGTCCTGGGGCGGACGCGCGGCGGCGGCAGGTACTTCCGCGGCTCGCGGAACACCTGTGTGAGGTACTCGCGGTCGACCATCTCGTTGTCGAGGATCTCGGGGGAGATCAGCTCCTCGACGTGGAGTGCGTCCGGCGTGCGGGTGGCGCGACGCCGTTCGTGTGCGACTCTCATGGACCTGTCGTCTGGATCTTCCGTCTCGGGGACTGGCCGGGGCTGTCTAGCTGTTAATCAGCGAACCCCCGTACCGCGTTACCGGCCAACCCCCGATCGGTGGAGGGGCACCGGGGAACGACGAACGGCAGTTACCGTCACCCACCTGGCGCAGTCCGGTGGTCAGGCACCGTCACTGGTGATCTTGTCGCCGGAGAACTCCAGCGTGCGCTCCTCGGTGACCTCGCGGCCGTCCTTGTAGACGGTCTGCACGGTGCACACCGTCTTGCCGTCGTACTGGTGCACGCGGATGTGCTTGACCTGGAAGTACGCCACCTCGGCGTACTTGCGCTCCAGCCCCTGCGGGCCTTCCTGCTTCAGCTCGCCGTCGGTCAGGCTCGCGGCGGCCTCGGGGTTCTCGGTGACCGTGTCGAGGTAGGTCTGCGAAGTGCTGGCCAGCGTCTTCGGGTCCTCGTCCGGGTACATGGTGAACCGGTACGGGTCCGCCTCGTAGGGCGCGGGGGAGGGCGCCGGCTTGGGCGGCACGCTGCTGGTGGTCGGCGTCGCGGTGGTCGTGCCGCTCGCCGGGCCGCCGGTCGCCGAGGTGTCGCGGACCGTGGTCGAGCCCGACGGCGCGCGCACGCCCGCGCTCTCGGTCGGCCGGACACTCGTCGCGCCGGTGTCCGGGATGTCGTCGCGGGACGTGCTGGACGTGTCGCTCCCGTCGCCGCCGGAGCTGGGCGGGGCGATCTGCTCGCCGGAGAGGGTGGGCACCCCGCCGCCGAGACCGGGCACCCACGCGCCCCCCGCCTGGTCCGGCGCCGGTTTCGCGACGAACGCCGAGCCGGCGAACATCAGCGCGACGACGACGCCGCCCGACGAGGCGGTGGCGAACCAGGCGGCCTTGCGCCAGCTCCGCGGCGGGGTGACCGACGCGGGCACGTTGCCGAGGTCGAAGGAGCCGAGGCCGGTCACCGGAGCGGCCTCGTACACGCGCACGTCGGTGTCCTCGGCCTCGCGGCGGCGTGGCGGGGTGAGCTTGACCTTGGTCCGCTGGGGCCGCTGCGACGGCTTCGCGGCAGGCGGCGCGGACTGCTCGGGCAGGGCGACCGGCTCGGGCAGGGGCAGCTCGCCGTGCGCGGCGGGGAAGACGTCAGTGGTGGAGATGCGCTCGGTCAGCGGCAGCGAGCCGCGGGCGGGGGCGTCGAACGGCTCGGCGCGGACCGGGTTCACCGGCATCGGCCGGAACGGCTCCGGCGCGCGGCGGCCGGCCTGCCGGTGCGCCGGGACGACCGGGGTCCAGGTTCCGGCACCACGGCGGTGCCGGCCGGTCCGGGAACGAGAGCTTTCCGTGAAATCGGCCCCGCTTGTCATGCCGTGTGGACACCGCCCTCTGCGTCATCTGACGCCGGAAGGGGGCCGATTCGACCGAATGGAGCAGGGCGTGCATGTGCGGGTGCACGTTCATCTGCACGCGCACGGCCTGTCGCCGGGCGCGCGGAGCCGAATCTGGGGCATCCCACGCCCTAAAGAGTAAGAGCCCACGCCGGTCGTCAAAGCGTGATCCCGCAAGTTCACTCTGTTGGGGCGTCGGCGCTCCCGTCACCCACCGCTTCGGTAGCGTGCCTGGGTCGACTGCAGCGCCTTGGTGGCGACGGCGCCGCTGCCCGCGGCGACGATGATCGCGAGGATGTCCATCCCGGCGTTGCCCGAGGTGAACAGCCACGCGAGGAGCGACGCGGCGGTCGTCCCGCCGGCGAGCGCCCACCGGCTGCGGACGTACTGCGCGACCGGCGCGCCGCCGGCCCGCTTGTTCGCCGCGTTGTTCAGCAGCGCCAGGTAACCCACATGGGCTAGCGAGGCGAGCACACTGGCGATCGCGATGATGACCGCGATGACGTTAATCATGTCTCCAGTGTGCCCGTCCGCCGAGCCGCCGGGCCTCCGGGAAGCCCCGGAAATCGGACGATTTTCAGCGGCCGAGCCGGCCGCGCCCCAGGTTCAGCAACGCCATCGCGAGCTGGCGGCCGTCCGGGCCGAGTTCGCGGTAACGGGCGAGCACGTCCATCTCGCGGTTGTAGACGATCCGGGTGCCGCCCGCGGCCATCCGCGCGGCGCCGATCGTCTGGGAGACCTCGACCCGGCGCTTGACGAGCCGCAGGATCTCGGAGTCGAGCCAGTCGATCTCCTTGCGCAGCTCGGCGATCTCCTCGGCCGAGGCGACGGGTTCGCCGGAGGTCTCCGGCGGGGTGGCTTTCTCGTTCGTCTGTGCGTTCATCGGGCCCTCCGGTCGGTTCCCGGACCCGCACGGCCCCGAAGCCGACGAAAGCCCCGGGTCCGTGGACTCCGGGGCTTGTGGTGACGGTTTGGTGTGGGCACCTACGCGATCACGGGAGCCGGAGTCCGGGTCCCGTAGAAAAATCGGTACGCGTGGTGCTGCACGAGATCAGTATGGCACAACTCGCCCCCGTGCGCGGACGGCCGCGTGTGCGACCAGGCTCACGCCGAGCCAGAACAACGGGAACACCGGCCAGAAGAACTCCGCGCCGGACACCACGAACCGCGCGATGAGCAGCGCGGACAGCACGGCCACCGCCGCGGCGTGCACCCGCAGGGGCACGGGGAAGCGGGAGGGGCGCGGCGGCGTTGGTTCCGGTAGGTCCCGCGTGAGCGCGGACAGTTCGTCGACGTAGGTCGCGGCGTAGGCGGCGGCGAGGCGATCTTCCGCTTCGCCTAGGGTCAGCCTGCCCTCGCCGCTCGCTTCCTGCAGCCGGGTCGCCACGCGCTCCCGGTCCTGGTCCCCGGCGCGGATCCGGTTCGATGGTGCGTCCATGCCGTCGATCCTCCGCCGCGGCGAGCGGGCGCGCGTCCGTCCGCCGACGACACCTGGCGGTACGTCCGGCGCGGTAAACCGTCAGTGCCCCCGAGTAGCGTGGAGAACCGATGAGCACCCTGTTCGACCTCCCCGCCGAGCCGCCCGCGCGCCCAGCGCCGGGCCGCCACGCCGACCTGCTCGCCGACCTCAACCCCGCGCAGCGGGAGGCGGTCACGCACGCGGGCGCGCCGCTGCTGGTCGTCGCGGGCGCCGGGTCGGGCAAGACCCGGGTGCTGACCCGCCGGATCGCCTACCTGCTGGCCGAACGCGGCGTGCACCCCGGCGAGATCATGGCGATCACGTTCACCAACAAGGCCGCGGCCGAGATGCGCGAGCGCGTCAGCGACCTCGTCGGCAGGCGGGCCAACGCGATGTGGGTCTCCACGTTCCACTCGATGTGCGTGCGGTTGCTGCGCCGCGAGGCCAAGACGCTGGACATGTCGTCGAACTTCTCGATCTACGACGCCGACGACACGCGGCGGCTGGTCACGCTCGTTGCGCGCGACCTGGACGTCGACCCCAAGCGCTACCCGGCCCGCGCGCTGGCCGTGCACATCTCCAACCACAAGAACGAGCTGACCGATCCGGAGGACGCCGCGGCGAAGGCGTCCAACGACCTGGAGCGCCGCGTCGCCGAGGTCTACGCCGAGTACCAGCGGCGGCTGCGGCTGGCCAACGCGTTCGACTTCGACGACCTGATCATGCGCACCGTCGAGCTGTTCCAGGCCTTCCCGGACGTGGCCGAGCACTACCGCCGCCGGTTCCGGCACGTGCTGGTCGACGAGTACCAGGACACCAACCACGCCCAGTACACGCTGGTGCGGGAGCTGGTCGGCACGTCGACGAGCGAGTCCGGCGTCGAGCCGGCGGAGCTGTGCGTGGTCGGTGACGCCGACCAGTCGATCTACGCCTTCCGCGGCGCCACGATCCGCAACATCGAGGAGTTCGAGCGGGACTTCCCGGACGCCCGCACGATCCTGCTGGAGCAGAACTACCGCTCCACCCAGACCATCCTGTCCGCGGCCAACGCGGTCATCGCGCGAAACCCCAACCGCCGGGACAAGCGGCTGTGGACCGACTCGGGCGACGGCGAGAAGATCGGCGTGTACGTCGCCGACAACGAGCACGACGAGGCGGCGTTCGTCGCGGGCGAGATCGACGCGCTGGTCGACCAGGGGCAGGCGAAGTACTCCGACGTCGCGGTCTTCTACCGCACCAACAACCAGTCCCGCGTGTTCGAGGAGATCTTCATCCGGCTCGGCCTGCCCTACCGGGTGGTCGGCGGCGTCCGGTTCTACGAGCGCCGCGAGGTCCGGGACGCGCTGGCCTACCTGCGGGTGCTGGCCAACCCGGAGGACACGGTCAGCCTGCGCCGCATCCTGAACGTGCCCAAGCGGGGCATCGGCGACCGGGCCGAGGCGTGCGTGGCGACGCACGCCGAGCGCGAGCGGATCTCCTTCGCGGCCGCGCTGCGCGACGCCGCGGCGGGCCGGGTGGCGCTGCTCAACCCGCGCTCGGCCAAGGCGATCGCCGGGTTCGTCGAGCTGCTCGACGGGCTGATCGAGCTGGTCGACAGCGGCGCCGAGGTCGCGGACGTGCTCGAAGCGGTGCTCGAGCGCACCGGGTACCGGGCCGAGCTGGAGGAGTCCGACGACCCGCAGGACGCCTCGCGCGTGGACAACCTGACCGAGCTCGTCACCGTCGCCCGCGAGTTCACGGAGCAGGCGGCCGAGATGGCGCCGCTTGCCGAGGACGACGACGGGGTGCCCGAGCCGGGCTCGCTGGCGGCGTTCCTGGAGCGGGTGTCGCTCGTCGCGGACGCCGACTCGGTGCCGACGCCGGACGAGGACGGCGAGGAAGAGGACTCCGGCGTGGTCACGCTGATGACCGTGCACACCGCCAAGGGGCTGGAGTACCCGGTCGTGTTCTGCACCGGCTGGGAGGACGGGGTGTTCCCGCACCTGCGTGCGCTGGGCGAGCCCGCCGAGCTGGCGGAGGAGCGGCGGCTGGCGTACGTGGCGATCACGCGGGCGCGGCAGCGGCTGTACCTGAGCCGGGCGATCACCCGGTCGGCGTGGGGGCAGCCGATGACGAACCCGGCGTCCCGGTTCTTCGACGAGGTGCCGTCCGAGCTGCTCGACTGGCGCCGCGAGGAGCCGTCGTCCGCCGCCGAGTCGTCGTTCGGGTCCCCGCGCGCCGCGACCACCTGGGGCCGCCGCTCGCGCTTCGGCGAGGATTCCGCGCAGGCAGGCATCGCGGCCCGCGGCATGCGGTCGACGCCGTTCAAGGGCTGGCAGAACACGGTCGCGCTGAAGCTCGAGGTGGGCG
This sequence comes from Amycolatopsis thermoflava N1165, assembly GCF_000473265.1. Lineage (NCBI taxonomy): Bacteria > Bacillati > Actinomycetota > Actinomycetes > Pseudonocardiales > Pseudonocardiaceae > Amycolatopsis > Amycolatopsis thermoflava. Next base: position 5,034,314 of record NZ_KI421511.1, on the reverse strand, counting down.
ACCGGGTCAACCACGACAAGTACGGGCTCGGCACGGTGGTCGAGGCGTCCGGCGAGGGCCCCCGCGCCACGGCGACGATCGATTTCGGCAGTGCGGGCAAGGTGAAGCTGATGCTGATCGGCAGCGTGCCGATGGTGAAGCTGTAGGTCCTGTTCGCCGCGGTGGCGTGCCGTGCGCCGGCCGCCGCCGTGGCGGTCTTCTTTGCCGCCGTGATGTGCCGTTCGCTGGCTGCCAAGCTGTTGGTTGCTTGTGCGGTGCTTGCTGCCGACCGCGGCCTGCGATCCATGCTGTTGGGCCCTCTGCGCCGCGGTGGCGTCCCGCTCCCCGGCAACCACCACAACCGGCTGCCTATGCCTGCCTGACCACCCGCAACTCGAGCGTGCGCCCGGACCGTTAACCCGTTCGAGCGAACGTCGAGCCCCGCTGCCCGAGCACGCCAAAACTGTCAGACCCCTCCGATACAACTGTCTCGAACGAAAGTTCGAACCCTCGGGAGGTCATGGTGTGGGCAGGCAGTGGTTCCCGTACGTGCGGGCGGGCGTCCTGGAACGCGTCGAGCGCATGGTCGCGCGTGCGGCTCGCGACGGTGCACTACCGGCCGCGGAGGCTCTCGTCGTCCTCGGAGCCTGGCAGGCGCTGCTGGAGCGGCACGGCGGGCCGGACGGCCGGTGCGTCCTGTGCCGGCGCACTTCGCGGCGGCTGTGCGGGGTCTGGCAGGTCGCGGTGGCCTATTTCGTGCGGCCGGACGCCCCGTGAACGAGCACGGGAGGGGCCGTCACAGGTAGACGCCGCGGGCGGCGAGCCAGGTGCGCGGGTCGACCTTCTTGGTGCCGTTGAGCCACACCTCGAAGTGCAGGTGCGGGCCGGTGCTCTGGCCGCGGTTGCCGATCTCGGCGATCTTTTGGCCGCACTTGACCTTCTGGCCCTCGCGCACCGAGTAGCTGTTCATGTGGCCGTACACCTGCACGGTGCCGTCGTCCAGCTGGATCTTCACCCACAGGCCGAAGCCGCTGGCCGGGCCGGCCTCGATCACGGTGCCGTCGGAGGCGGCGTAGATCGGGGTGCCGATCGAGTTGGCGATGTCGATGCCGTAGTGGCTGGTGCCCCAGCGGGCGCCGAAGCCGGAGGTGTACGTGCCCTTCGCGGGCAGGCAGGTCTTCGGGCGGGCGGCCTCTTCGGCGGCGGCGCGGGCGGCTTCGGCGTCCCGGGCCTGGCGGGCCATCGTGACGTTCTCGCTGTCGGTGAGGCGCTGCACCTCGGCCGACGCGTCCGTGAAGTTGGCCGCGGGAAGGATCTCGGGAGCGCCGGTGGGAGCGTCACCACCGACGGCGAACGACGCGCTGGCGTCCTCGGCGTTGGCCAGCGGGGTCACACCGGCGTCGGAGGTCTGCACGGCCTGGAGGGTCTGTCCTGCGGCGGCAGCGGCGAACGCGCCGGCCGCGACAGCGGCGACGACGACCCGGCCGCGCAGCGCCGACGAAGGCGCGGGGAGCCGGTGGGCGCCCCGGACCCGGACGACGGCGCCGTCCTGAGCGTCGTCGTCGAGTTCCGGGGAAGGAGCTTGGCCGCCGGGGGAGCGGTATCGAGCCAAGTCAGGGCCTTCCGTTGCTCGGGGGGTCAGACCGTAGGCGCCGGGCGGGGGATCCCGGTGGGCAACCGTTCGGGGGGTTGGCTGCCCGTCGCCCACATCGTGACCTGACCGTGATGGGGACCGGGGGACAGTAACGAAGGGATGTGGTCGTCGGCAAGAACCGGCCGCCGTCTGGGCCGAACGTGGGGCGCGGGCCGGCCGTCCAGCAGCGGCGATGACACTGGGTAGAGGGGATATTCCGCCGTTGGTGTGACGTCCGACACGGTTTGTTAGTTCGTGGGGTTCCGGGGGCAACCTCGGAGGCTTGCTAGCGTCGGCGCCGGTGTCGGTAGCGAGACCGCGCGGGCCCGCGCTCGTCTGTGAGGCGGTGGTGCCGGGCGCCGGTGTCAGGCACAGGCTGCGGTGCGCCGCGGCTCTCGGACGCCGAGGCCGGCCGTCCCGACCGCTCCTCCGACCCTCGACGACGTGAGAACACATGGACACTGACAGCACCGGCGGCGCGGCTGCCGTGCAGCTCGACGCCATCCCCGACACGGCCGCCGCGGGCCGCTCCCCGTCAGTCGCGGCCTACGTGGTGGGTGCGGTCTCGGCCGTGCTGCTCGCCGTGGGTGCCGCCGTGCCCGTTGTGAACGGCGTGGCGCGGGGTTTCCACAGCGTGCCGTTGCTGGTGGTGCTCGCCGTCGCGCCGATGGCCGTGGTCGCGGTGCTGGCGCTGAAGGGACGCCACCAGACGGCGGCGGGAGTGCTGGCCGCCGTGGCGGCGCTCGCCCCCGGGCGGCTGGTGCTCGACCTGATCCTGCTGACGGACCCGGTCCGCGCCGCGCGTCCGGAGCTGTTCCGGCTGCACTCACTGGCCGACCCCGGCACCGCGCCCGGCCTGTGGCTCCTGCTGGCCGGCCACCTGGCGGCGATCGCCGCGGGGGTGATGGCAACACGAGCCGCTGCCCCGAAGGCGGACACCCCGTGGACGCCGAGGGCCTCCGCCGCAGCCGAGGCCGCCGCCGCCCGAGCCGGAGGCCCTGGCCCGGGCGGCCCCAGCACCGATCCCGTGGCCGATCCCGGCAGCATCGCCCGGACCGCCGACGGTGACGCACCCGGCGGTGCTGCCGCAGTGAACGGGGGAGCCGCAGGCGGCGAGGGCGAGTCGCGCTCGATCGACGAGCCGGCTGGTGACAGTGCTGACGAGAAGGCGGCTGGTGAGCCGGACGCAGTCAGCGCGGGAGACGCGAACGACCGCGCCGGCGCAATCCCTGCTGTGAAGCCGAACACCGAATACACCGCCCGGATCGGCAGCTCTGGCCGCGCCCCCGCCGCCAGCCCGGGCCGAGCCGCCACCCCCGCCGACGCCGCTGACCAGGCCTCTGCCCCTGACGACGACTCTGGTCGGGCTTCTGCCTCGGGCGGTGGTTCTGCCGGGGCTGCTGGTGCCCGCCGTTGCCCGCGCCCCCGCCGCCGACTCTGGCGGAGCCGTCACCCCCGCCGACGCCGCTGATCAGGCCTTTGCGCCTGACGATGACTCTGGTCGGGCTTCTGTCTCGGGCGGTGGTTCTGCCGGGGCTGCTGGTGCCCGCCGTGGCCGCGCCCCCGCCGCCAGCCCTGGCCGAGCCGCCACCCGTGCCACCCCGGCTGACCAGCCCGCTGCCTCCGAGGGCGCCTGGCCCGAGGCGGCCGACGTGAGCCGCGCGGGGCTGATCTTCGGGATGTTCGCCGCGGTCGTCGCGGGCGTCGGGGTCATGATGGCGCCCTTCACCTCGACCGACGCGTTCCTGCCCGCGGGCAGCGCGTTCGAGAGCCCGGGCCTCGTCCTCGCCGGCAGTCTGCTGCTCGCCTTCGCGCTGCCCGTCGCCACCGTGTTGCTCGCCGGCTCGGGCACGGCCGTCGCCCGGGGTGGGTTGCTCGGGCTCGGCGTCACCGCCGCCGTCGTCGGGTTGCCGAACCTCGTCTCCGGGCTCAGCCTGCCCGGGGTGCGCCTCGCGGCGGGGCCGATCCTCGTGCTCGTCGGGGCGGCCGGGATGATCGCCGCCGCGTTCCTGCCCACCGCCACCACCCCGGACGCCGCCCAGGACGACGAGGCGGGCGAGATCACCCTGCCCGGCATCCGCCGCCTGCGGATCGTCACCGGCGTCCTCGCCGTGCTCACCGCCGCCGCGGCCATCGCCGGCGCCCTCACGCCCCAGGTGGTCATCACCGAGACCCTCAACGGCCCGCAGAGCCCCTCCCGCTCCGCACTGCTCGTCGCGGGGCTGCTGGTCGGCCTGCTGGGCCTCGTCATGTTCACCGCCGGCCCGGCCGCCTACGCCCGGCCCGCCCTCTCGGTCGCCTGGGTCACGATCCCGCTCGCCGGCACCGCCGTCCTGACCATGGCCGTCACCGCCACCGAGCTGGGCGCCGGCCTCACCCCGGGACCCGGCGTGCTCTGGACCGCGCTCGCGATCGTCGGGTCGGCCATCACCGCCTGCTGCTCCGTCGTCGCGGGCATGGTCGAACGCGACGAGACGACCGACCCGGCCACCGCGTTCGGCGACGGCCCCGCCCTGCCCGGCGCGGACCTGCTCACCCCGCTGGTCGCCGCGGGGATACTCGCCATCGGCGCCTTCGGCACGCCCTCGATCCTCGCGCCGGACTACGTTGAGCCCGCCCTGTGGTCGAGCTTCGGCACCCCCTCGTGGGGCCTGCTGGTCGCGCTGCTCACCGTGCTCGGCGCGTGCGTCCTCGCCCCGCGTTGCCGTCCCGCCCGCGCCGCGGCGCTGCTCGCCGGCGCCGCCTGCGTCGCCGGGCTGCGTGCCGCGGAGTTGCCACTCGTGGGTGATGAGATCGCCGGCGCGCACGCCGGGCTGGGCTGGTGGCTCGCGCTGGGCTGCGCACTCGCCCTGGTCATCGCCGCCGTTCTGGCCGCGCGTGGCTCGATTCACACCCCGAAACCACGCTCTGGATCCATACGGTGACCGAGTTCACCGGATGCGCCGCCCCGAGCCAAAGCCCAGGTCGCTAGGGTCGTCTCCGTCCGGCAGCATGGTTTGCAACAAGCACCCGCCTGCGGATCGCCCCTCGCGAGACGACCGGTGACTCAGGCGGTGTGTGTCGTCAGGAGACTGGAGTAGTGGACCTCTACGAATACCAGGCGAAGGACCTCTTCGCCGCCCACGGCGTGCCGGTACTGCCCGGCGCCGTAGCGAGCACCCCGGAAGAAGCCCAGGCCGCCGCCGAGAAGATCGGTGGACAGGTCGTCGTCAAGGCCCAGGTGAAGACCGGTGGCCGCGGCAAGGCCGGTGGCGTGAAGCTCGCCAAGGACCCGGCCGAGGCCAAGGAGAAGGCCGAAGCCATCCTCGGCCTCGACATCAAGGGCCACATCACGCACCGCGTGCTGGTGACCGAGGCGTCCGACATCGCGGAGGAGTACTACTTCTCCTTCCTGCTGGACCGCGCCAACCGCACCTTCCTGGCCATGGCGTCCGCCGAGGGCGGCATGGAGATCGAGCAGCTGGCCGTGGAGCGGCCCGAGGCGCTCGCCAAGGTGCCGGTCGACGCGATCGCCGGTGTCGACAAGGCCAAGGCGCTGGAGATCCTGACCCAGGGCAACTTCCCCGAGGCCATCCGCGACCAGGCGGCCGACGTGGTCGTCAAGCTGTGGGAGACCTTCGTGGCCGAGGACGCCACCCTGGTCGAGGTCAACCCGCTGGTCCGCGACCCGCAGGACAAGATCGTCGCCCTCGACGGCAAGGTCACCCTGGACGAGAACGCCGCCTTCCGCCAGCCGAAGCAGGAAGAGCTCGTCGACAAGCAGACCGAGGACCCGCTGGAGGCCAAGGCCAAGGCGAAGGACCTCAACTACGTCAAGCTCGACGGCGAGGTCGGCATCATCGGCAACGGCGCGGGCCTGGTCATGTCCACCCTGGACGTGGTCGCCTACGCCGGTGAGAAGCACGGCGGCGTCAAGCCCGCCAACTTCCTCGACATCGGCGGTGGCGCCTCGGCCGAGGTCATGGCCGCCGGCCTGGACGTCATCCTGAACGACCCGGCCGTCAAGTCGGTGTTCGTCAACGTCTTCGGTGGCATCACCGCGTGCGACGCGGTCGCGACCGGCATCGTCGAGGCCCTCAAGATCCTGGGCGACGAGGCCACCAAGCCGCTCGTGGTCCGGCTCGACGGCAACAACGTCGAGGAAGGCCGCCGGATCCTCAACGAGGCCAACCACCCGCTGGTCACGCAGGTGGACACCATGGACAACGCAGCGGACAAGGCTGCCGAGCTGGCCGCGGCAGGAGCGTAAGAGACATGTCGATCTTCCTCGATTCCAGCAGCAAGATCATCGTTCAGGGCATCACCGGGTCCGAGGGCACCAAGCACGCGACCAAGATGCTGCAGGCCGGCTCGAACATCGTCGGCGGCGTGAACGCCCGCAAGGCGGGCCAGACCGTCACCATCGCGGGCAAGGACCTCACCGTGTTCGGCACGGTCGAGGAGGCCATGAAGGAGACCGGCGCCGACGTGTCGGTCATCTTCGTGCCGCCGAAGTTCGCCAAGGACGCGGTCATCGAGGCCATCGACGCCGAGATCCCGCTCGCCGTGGTGATCACCGAGGGCATCCCGGTGCACGACTCGGCCTACTTCTGGGCCCACGCGGTCGCCAAGGGCAACAAGACCCGCATCATCGGCCCGAACTGCCCGGGCGTCATCTCGCCGGGCAAGTCCAACGCGGGCATCATCCCGGCCAACATCACCGGCCCTGGCAAGATCGGGCTGGTGTCGAAGTCGGGCACGCTGACCTACCAGATGATGTACGAGCTGCGTGACATCGGCTTCTCCACCGCCGTCGGCATCGGTGGCGACCCGGTCATCGGCACCACGCACATCGACGCTCTGGAGGCCTTCCAGGCCGACCCGGAGACCGAGGTCATCGTCATGATCGGTGAGATCGGTGGCGACGCCGAGGAGCGGGCCGCGGCCTACATCAAGGAGAACGTGACCAAGCCGGTCGTCGGCTACGTCGCGGGCTTCACCGCCCCCGAGGGCAAGACGATGGGTCACGCGGGCGCGATCGTGTCCGGCTCGGCCGGCACCGCGCAGGCGAAGAAGGAGGCCCTCGAGGCCGCGGGCGTGAAGGTCGGCAAGACGCCGTCCGAGACCGCCGCGCTGGCCCGGGAGCTGTACGAGAACCTGCACTGACCTAGCGGTCCACACGCCGGCCGGGCACCGTTCGCGGTGCCCGGCCTGCGTGCTTCCCGGCCCCCGAAATTCGACGCAACCGTTTGCCGCCCCGGCACGTCGGATAGCCGGATGGGGTGACCGGGAACCCCGGGACGTGTTGCATCGTTCCCGGACATATCGGCACCCCGGTTCGGGCGAAGACAGGAGAGCAAGCGCGATGACGTTCCCCAGTGGTGGACCGGGATACCCGCAGCAGGGCGGCGGTGGCCAGCCCCCGGGGACCGGCGGGGTTCCCCCAGCAGCAGCCCCCGGCGCAGCAGGGCCCGAGCCTGTCGCCGGCGAACCTGAGCATGATCCTGACGCTGTTCATCGCCCTGCTGGGCCTGGTGAACTACTTCATCGGCTTCTCCGAGGAGGCGCAGGGCGCCGACCAGCCGGTCCTGTTCCTGCTCGTGGGCGGCCTGCTGGCCGGCCTGGCGGTGCTGCCGAGGGGCCCGCGGACGCTCCCGTTCGCGGTGCTGTTCAGCGTGCTCGGCGCGCTCACCGCGATCCTGGTGGTCGTGCACATCCCGGAGCAGGCCGAGACCCCGGGCATCTACACGGTGATCCTGATCCTCGGCATCCTGCAGATGCTGGTCGCGGTCGCGGCGCTGCTGTTCGACGCGGGTGTGCTGAAGATGCCGCAGCCGCAGCAGCCGCAGTACGGCCAGCCCTACGGTCAGCCGGGCCAGTTCGGCCAGGGCCCCGGTGAGCAGAAGGGCGGCCCGTCGGGCACCCAGTACGGCCCGCCGGTGACGCCGCCGCAGCAGCAGTCCACGGTGTACGCCCCGCAGCAGGGCCAGTTCTACAACCCGGCGGCCAAGCCCGAGGGCCAGCAGGGCCAGCACCCCGGCACCCCGCCCGGTGGCAGCCCCCAGGGTTGATCTTCCGCGCAGGAGCGCCCCTTCCCGGTCCGGGAAGGGGCGCTTTTCAGTTCGCGTGTGACACCGCCGTCGTGTGGCTTAACCCGCATGAGGGAGGAACGGCGTGGCTCACCCGGGCGGAGCAGTGTTGGTGCGAGGGTGCGAAGCATGCAGGTGCTCACCTCGTACCGCCGATCCGGGAAAGGGGTGACGGACCCGGGACACCGGGGCGAGCGCTCACCGGTCGTCCGGGCGAGGGTGTTCGCCGCGGCGGTCCTCGGTCCCATCGTCGCCGGGTACGTCGTGGTCGCGGCCCTGTTCGGGCTGGTCACGGCCATGGCCCCGGCGGGGGAGTTCGCGATCGGCGGGGTGCTGCGTGCGGCCGGGCCGGGCTGGCTCGCCGCCTACCAGGTGCCCGTGGAGATCGCCGGGCGCCCGCTCGGCGTGCTGCCGTTGCTGGCGACGATCGGCGCGCTGGCGCTGGTCGCCCGATCGGCGGCGACTGCGACGCGGCGTCTCGGCTATGCCGAGCCCGGCGCCACCGTGCCGTTGATCGCCGCGGTGACCAGTGGGCACGCCCTCGCCGGGCTGGGGATCGCGTTGTTCGACGACAGCGCCGGGGTACGCGTCGAGCCGCTGTCCGCGTTCGCCGTGCCCGCGGTTCTCGCGGGTGTCGCCGCCGCGGCCGGCGCGGCGTCGCAGTCCGGTGGCGCGGCAGCTGCCCGCGACTACCTGGACCCGCTCGCGGTGCGCGGGCTGCGTGCCGGCGCGCTGGGCCTGGCCGGGCTGCTCGCGGTCGGCGCGCTCGTGCACACCGTTGCGCTGGTCCTCGCCTCGGGCACGATCCGCCAGCTGTTCGCGGCGAACGCGCCGGGGTTCGGCAGCGGCGCCGGGATGCTGTTGCTGTCGCTGGGGTACCTGCCCAACGCGGTCGTCGGCGGCCTGGCCTTCGTCACCGGTCCCGGCTTCTCGATCGGGTCGTTCTCGGCAGGCGCGTTCTCGTTCACCGGGGGTCCGGTGCCCGGCCTGCCGGTGCTGGCCGGCGTTCCCGAGCACGCGGCGCCCTGGTGGCCGGTCCTCATGCTGCTGCCGGCCGGGGTCGGCGCGCTGCTCGGCTGGTCGCTGCGCCGAGCCGACGAGAACCCGTTCGCCCGGCTGCGGATCGTCGGCATCGCGGGCGCGCTCGTCGGGTTCGGATGTGTGTTGCTCGGCACTCTCGCCGGCGGCAGGCTCGGCGGCGGCGCGTTCGACCCGGTGAGCATCCCGGTCGGGCTGGTGTCCGTCGCCGCGTTCGGCTGGATCGCGGTGCCCGGCGGTCTGATCGCCTGGTTCGCCGGCCCGCACGCGCGTCCCGAGCCCGCGCCCGAGCCGGAAGAACCCGAGGTGGAGCCCGAAATCGAGGCCGAATTGGAGAACCTCGACGCCGAGCTCGAAGAGCTGGAATCCGAGGCCGAGGAAGAGGCCGGAGAGCCTGCCGAGGAGGACCCGGAATTGGACTCCGAAGAGGAGCCCGAGGACGAGCCGGACGACAGCGAGGAGCAACCGCCCACCGACGGGAAGCCCGACGAGCCCAGTTAGTCTGGTCGGGACATAGGCACGGGCGAAGGAGAGGCGTTGAACTCCAGCCGGTTGGAACTGCCCGTCCCGGTCAAGCTGGTGGTGCTCGCCTCCGGATCGGGCACGCTGCTGCAGTCGCTCCTGGACGCGACCGAGCGCATCGACTTCCCGGCGAAGATCGTCGCCGTCGGCACGGACCGCACGGGCGTCGAGGCGCTGGCCCGCGCCGAGCGCGCCGGGGTGCCGTACTTCACCGTCCGGCTGAGCGACCACCCGGACCGCGACGCCTGGGACAAGGCCCTCACCGAGGCGGTCGCCGCCTACGAGCCGGACCTGGTCGTGTCGGCCGGCTTCCTGAAGATCCTGGGGACGAACTTCCTCACGCGCTTCCCGAACCGCGTGATCAACACCCACCCGGCCCTGCTGCCGTCGTTCCCGGGGATGCACTCCGTGGCCGACGCGCTGGAGCTGGGCGTCAAGCTGACCGGCTGCACGGTGCACTTCGTGGACGCCGGGGTCGACACGGGTCCGATCATCGCCCAGGAGGCGGTGGCGGTCGAGCCGGACGACGACGAGGACAGGCTGCACGAGCGGATCAAGGTCGTGGAACGACGGCTGCTCGTGGACGTGGTGGAACGACTCGGCCGGGCCGGTGCCACGGTCGAGGGACGGAAGGTGAGGTTGCGGTGACGGTGGAAGACCGGCGTCCGGTGAAGCGCGCGCTGATCGGCGTTTCGGACAAGACGGGCCTGCTGGAGCTGGGCACCGCGCTGCACGCGGCGGGTGTGGAGATCGTTTCCACCGGCGGCACGGCGAAGGCGCTGGCCGACGCCGGGGTGCCGGTCACGCCGGTCGAGCAGGTCACCGGGTTCCCGGAGTCGTTCGACGGGCGCGTGAAGACGCTGCACCCGCGGGTGCACGCGGGCCTGCTGGCCGACCGCGACCGGCCCGAGCACGTCGAGCAGCTGCGTGAGCTGGACATCGCGCCGTTCGACCTGCTGGTCGTCAACCTCTACCCGTTCCGGGAGACCGTCGCCTCCGGCGCGAGCCCCGAGGACTGCGTGGAGAACATCGACATCGGCGGTCCGGCGATGGTCCGCGCCGCGGCGAAGAACCACAACAACGTCGCCGTCGTGGTCGACCCGGCCCGCTACGACTGGGTGCTGGAGCAGGTCCGCGCCGGCGGCTTCGCGCTGGCCGACCGCAAGCGCCTGGCAGCCCAGGCGTACGCGCACACCGCCAGCTACGACATCGCGGTCGCGTCGTGGTTCGCCAACGCCTACGCCCCGGCCGACGACTCCGGCTTCCCCGACTTCACCGGCGCCACCTGGGAGCGCGGCGAAGTGCTGCGCTACGGCGAGAACCCGCACCAGCGCGCCGCGGTCTACCGGCACTGGCGCGGCGGGCTGGCGCACGCCGAGCAGCTGCACGGCAAGGCCATGTCCTACAACAACTACGTCGACACCGACGCCGCGCGCCGGGCCGCCTACGACTTCGAGGGCCCCGCGGTCGCGATCATCAAGCACGCCAACCCGTGCGGCATCGCGGTCGGCCTGGACATCGCCGAGGCGCACCGCAAGGCCCACGCGTGCGACCCGGTGTCGGCCTACGGCGGCGTGATCGCGGCGAACCGGCCGATCACCCGTGCGGCCGCCGAGCAGATCGCCGAGGTGTTCACCGAGGTCGTGCTCGCGCCGGACTTCGAGGACGAGGCGCTGGACGTGCTCAAGCGCAAGAAGAACGTGCGTCTGCTGAAGCTGCCCGCGCTCACCGACGCGGACCCGATCGAGTTCCGGCCGATCTCCGGCGGCGTGCTCGTGCAGACCGTCGACCGGATCGACGCGCCCGGCGACTCGCCGGCGAACTGGACGCTGGCCACCGGCGAGGCCGCCGACGCCGACACGCTCGCGGACCTGGTGTTCGCGTGGCGGGCGATCCGCGCGGTGAAGTCGAACGCGATCCTGCTGGCCAGCGGCGGTGCGACGGTCGGCGTCGGCATGGGGCAGGTCAACCGCGTCGACTCGTCCCGGCTGGCCGTGCAGCGCGCCGGTGACCGGGTCAAGGGCGCGGTGGCCGCGTCCGACGCGTTCTTCCCGTTCCCGGACGGGCTGCAGGTGCTGATCGACGCCGGCGTGAAGGCCGTCGTCCAGCCCGGTGGCTCGGTGCGGGACGCCGAGGTGATCGCGGCGGCCGAGGAGGCCGGCGTGACGCTGTACCTGACGGGCACGCGCCACTTCGCCCACTGACGGCTTAGAGCCGGGTGGCGGTCCCGGTGATCGTCACCCGCTCGTCGCCGGGGTGGACGTCGACGAGCAGTTCGCTGCGCCGCCCCATGTCCTCGCCCTGCACGATCGTGAGGCGCCGGGGTTCGGTGACCTTGCCGAGGGCTTTCAGGTAGCCGCCGAAGGCTGCGGCTGCCGCGCCCGTCGCGGGGTCCTCGACGACGCCGCCGACCGGGAACGGGTCGCGGGCGTGCACGACGTTCTCGTCTTGCGCGTGGAACAGGTGCACGGTGGTCCAGCCGTGCTCGCGCATCACGCCCGCGAGGCGGTCGAAGTCGTAGTCGAGGCGGGCCAGGCGGTCCCGCGTGGCGGCGGCGAGCACGAGGTGGTCGTTGCCCGCGAAGGCGACGTGCGGCGGCCAGGCCGGGGCGAGGTCGTCGCGGGACCAGCGGAGCGCGTCCAGAGTCTGGCTCAGTTCGTCCTCGGTGGCGGGCCGGGAGCGTGCGGGGACGCTGGTGAAGCCGGCGGTGATCGCGTCTCCGCCGCTGGTCCGGAGCGTGATCGGGCCGGCCGGGGTGTCGAAGAGCAGGTCGCCGGTGCCCGTCCGTTCGGCGAGCGCGACCGCGGTGGCGATGGTGGCGTGCCCGCAGAAGGCGACCTCGGCCAGCGGGCTGAAGTAGCGCACGCGGTAGTGGCGGGGGCCGTCCGGGATGGCGAAGGCGGTCTCCGAGTAGCCGACGTCCGCGGCGATCTTCTGCATGTCGTTGTCGGTGAGCCCGGTGGCGTCGAGGACGACACCGGCCGGGTTGCCGCCGGTGGGGTCGCTGCTGAACGCGGTGTAGCGGAGGACCTCGGTCATGAGGTCGATTCTGCCGGATGGAGGGGCGCGATGGTCGGTATTATCATACCGTCCAAACAATACCGTTCCCTGAACAAGAGGTACCCGTGATCGAACTGAAGACGCCTGCGGAGATCGAGCGCATGCACGTGACCGGGCGTTTCGTGGCCGAGGTGCTCACCGAGGTCGGCAGGCTCGCCGACGTGGGCGTCAACCTCCTGGACCTGGAGCACCACGTCCGCGGCATGATCAAGCGGCGCGGGGCCGAGTCCTGCTACTGGGACTACGCCCCGTCCTTCGGCGAGGGCCCGTTCCGCAACGTCATCTGCCTGTCGGTCAACGACGCCGTCCTGCACGGCCTGCCGCACGACTACACGCTGCGTGACGGCGACGTGCTCACTGCGGACCTCGCGGTGACCATCGACGGCTGGGCGGCGGACTCGGCGCGCACGGTCGTCGTCGGGACCGCGGCCGAGGAGGACCTGCGGATCATCCGCGCCACCGAGGAGGCGCTGGAGGCCGCGATCGAGGCGGCCCGCCCCGGCAACCGCCTCGGCGACATCTCGGCGGCGATCGGGTCCGTGGCCGAGGCGTACGGCTACCCGGTGAACACCGAGTTCGGTGGTCACGCCATCGGCCGCACCATGCACGAGGACCTCCATGTCCCCAACAAGGGCCGGGCGGGCCGCGGTCTGAAGCTCCGGCCCGGGCTGACCCTCGCGCTCGAACCGTGGTTCGCGCGCACCACCGACCGCATCGTCCACGACCCCGACGGCTGGACGATCCGGTCGGCCGACGGCTCCCGCACGGCGCACTCCGAGCACACGGTCGCCATCACCGAGGACGGCCCGCTGGTGCTCACCCGGCGTGACGAGGAGGGCCGCGCCTCGGCTTGACATCGCACAGGTGTTCGAGGCAAACTAGGCGCATCGAACAGCAGTTCGAACAGTCGCCGGCTTCCCCACGGTGACGTCCGCAGGTTCTCGCAGGCGCGTCGTGGGGAGGTGGCATGTCGGTCGCGACACTGGCAGCTCTGCCCGGGGTGAGCACGGCGAGCGGGGTGGCCGCCGCGGCGGAGCACGCCCAGCTGACCGGGCGCGTCCTGCCGGTGCTGCCGGAGTTGCGCCGCCTGCTGCCGTCGGCGGGCCTGCGGCGCGGGAGCACGATCGCGGTGCGCGGATCGACGTCGTTGCTCCTGGCGCTGCTGGCCGAGGCGACGGCGACCGGATCGTGGGCCGCGGCGGTGGGGATGCCGGACCTCGGTCTGGTGGCCGCCGCGGAACTTGGGGTCGAGGTGAGCCGGCTCGCGCTGGTGCCGCGGCCAGGGGCCGAGTTCGCCGCGGTCACCGGCGCGCTGCTGGACGGGGTGGACGTGGTGGCGGTCGCCGCTCGGGGCGCGGCGCCGCAGGAGGCACGGCGCCTTTCGGCGCGGGCACGGCACCGGGGCGCCGTGCTGCTCTCCCTCGGGCCGTGGCCAGGCGCCGAGGTGGAGCTGAACTGCGTGGCCGGCCGCTGGGCCGGTCTCGAAGGCGGGCACGGGTACCTGCGTGAGCGGCGGGTCCGTGTCCAGGGTGCCGGCCGGGGCGCGGCGACGCGGCCCCGGCGGGCGGATCTGCTGCTGCCGGGGTCTGCGGGGGCCCCGGCAGCAGCACCCGAGCCGGTGCTCGAACTGGCCAGGGAGGTGGGCTGATGCGCGGCGATCTTCCGGGGACGAGCGCCGTTGCTTCGGGCCACGGGCCGAGGCGCGCAGGCGGCTCGGGAACGGCGGTGGCGCGGCGCGGCGCCACCGGTGGGGTGGTGTGCTGTGGCGCGGCCGGTGGGGTGGTGTGCTGCGGGGCTGCCGGTGGGGTGGTGTGCTGTGGCGCGGCCGGTGGGGTGGTGTGCCGCGGGGCTGCCGGCGGGATGGCCTGCCGTGGCGCGGCCGGCGGGGTGTGCCGCGGGGTCGCCCGGCGCGGGAGGTGCGCCGGGCGGCCCCGGTCGGCCGGATCGCGAGTCCTGCTTTCGGTGGCGCGAGTTCTGCACTCCCGCCCGGGAGTTCTGCCTTCGGTGGCGCGAATTCCGCGCTCGGGCGCGCCAGTCCTGCCCACGGGTGGGCGGGCGCCGGATCGCGGCGCGCGAGTCCCGCAGTGTGGTGCGCGAATTCCGCGCTCGGGCGTGCGAGCGGCCCGAGCTCGAAACCCCAAGCCGGCGCAACGCCCCGGCGCGAGGAGCGCGCTATGTCCACTGTAGACAAACCGCCGCGCATGCTGGTTCTCTGGTGCCCGGACTGGCCCGCGGTCGCCGCGTGCCTGGCCGACGGCGCGCCCCTGCACCTGCCTGCCGCGGTGTTCCACGCCAACCGCGTCGTCGCGTGCACCGCTGTCGCCAGGGCGGCCGGCATCCGGCGCGGCATGCGCCGCCGGGACGCGCAGTCCCGCTGCCCGGAACTCCAGGTCTTCGGCCCGGACGAGGACCGCGACGCGCGCCTCTTCGAGCCGGTCGCGGCCGCCGTGGAGGAGCTGGTCGTCGGGGTCGAGGTGGTCCGCCCCGGCCTGGTCGCGGTGCCCGCCGACGGCGCGTCCGGCTACTTCGGCGGCGAGCTGCGCCTCGCGGAACTGCTCGTCGAGCACGTCTCCCACCAGGTGGAGTGCCAGATCGGGATCGCCGACGGCTTGTTCGCCGCGACGCTGGCCGCCCACCGGTCCCGCATCGTCGACCGCGACCGGGCCGCCGACTTCCTCGCGCCCCTGCCGGTCGACGAGCTGGACCAGCCGACCGCCGACCGCGCCGAGCTGGTGGACCTGTTGTGCCGCCTGGGTTTGCGCACGCTCGGCGCGTTCGCCGACCTCGCCGAACGGGACGTCGCCGCACGGTTCGGCCGCGCGGGCCTGATCGCGCACCGGCTGGCACGCGGTCTCGACGAACGGCCACCGCACCGGCGACGGCCGCCGCCCGAGCTCACCGTCACCAAGGCCTTCGACCCGCCGCTGGACCGGGTCGACGCCGCGGCCTTCATGGCCCGCACCCTCGCCGAGCGGTTCCACGGCGGCCTGGCCCGGCACGGCCTGGCCTGCACGCGCCTCGGCATCTACGCCACCACCGAGAACGGCGAGGAACTGAGCCGCGTGTGGCGGTGCGCGGAACCGCTGACGCCGCAGGGCATCGCGGACCGCGTGCGCTGGCAGTTCGAGGGCTGGCTGCGCGCCGCGCCCGGCGAACGGCCCAGCGCCGGGGTGGAACGGCTGCAGCTGGCGCCCGAGGAGACCGTCGAGGGGCACTCGCTGCAGCTGGGGCTGTGGCAGAAGGGCCTGCGCGGCCTGTCCGACGAGACCACCGAGCGGGCCGGCCGCGCGCTGGTGCGGGTGCAGGGCCTGCTCGGCCCGGACAACGTCTTCACCGCGGTGCTCGACGGCGGCCGCGGCCCGGCCGAGCGCGTCCGGCTGGTGCCGTGGGGCGACCCGCGGACCCCGCAGAGCCCGCCGGACGTGCCGTGGCCGGGCCGGCTGCCCGCGCCGTCCCCGGCCACGGTCTACGCGCAGCCGCTGCCCGCGCGCGTCCTCGACGCCTCGGGCGCGGAGGTGCACATCACGCGGCGGCGGGAGCTTTCCGCGCCACCGCACCGGGTTTCGGTGGGCGACGGCCCGCCGCGGGAGGTCCTGGACTGGGCCGGCCCGTGGCTGGTCGACGCGCACTGGTGGACGCCGGGTGGCGACGGGGTGCGCACCCGGGTGCAGGCGGTGCTGGCCGGGGAACCGGAAACGGCGGTGCTGCTGACGAGAGTGGGCGGATCGAGTCCGCATTGGACAGTGGAGGGAGTGTACGACTGATGGACGACGAGTACTTCCGGGACCTGCAGCACTGGCTGGCCCTGCCGCGCAAGGTGGTCGAGTCGCTCGACCCGGTCGAGGACGAGCAGATGCTGCTGCCGATCCCGGTGCCGCGCCGCCCGGTGGACTGATGGGCTTCAACAACCCGCCCGTCCCCTGGGAGGAGCTGGAGCGCAGGCTGGCGGGCAGACCGGAGACGGCCGACGGCGGGGACAGCCCCGCCTGGAGCCGGAAACGGGAGGGCTACGTCCGGCCGAGCACCGTCGAGGCCCCGCGCGGGGACGACCACGCGGGCGGGCGGCGCCGGGTGCCCTACGCCGAGCTGCACTGCCACTCCAACTTCAGCTTCCTGGACGGCGCGAGCCACCCCGAGGAGCTGGTCGAGGAGGCGGCGCGGCTGGGGCTCGACGCGATCGCGCTCACCGACCACGACGGCATGTACGGCGTGGTGCGGTTCGCCGACGCGGCGCGCGACCTGGGCGTGCGCACGGTGTTCGGCACCGAGCTGAGCTTCGGCCTGTCCGGCCCGCAGAACGGCGTCGCCGACCCGGAGGGCGAGCACCTGCTCCTGCTCGCCAAGCAGCAGGACGGTTACGCCGCCCTGTGCCGGGCGATCACCGCGGGGCAGCTCGCCGGGCACGACCACGCCGCGTCGGCGGACCGGGCGGAGAAGGGCCGCCCGGTGTACGACCTGGACGCCGTCGCGAGCGAGGTCGCGGGCAAGGTCGTGGTGCTCACCGGCTGCCGCAAGGGCGCGGTCCGGAAAGCGCTGGCGCGTGGCGGCCCGGAGGCGGCCGGACGCGAACTGCACCGGCTGCGCGACCGGTTCGGCTCGGTGTACGTCGAGCTGACCGACCACGGCTACCCCGAGGACGGGGTGCACAACGACGTCCTCGCCGCGCTGGCCGCCGAGCAGGGCCTGCCGACCGTGGCCACCACCGCCGCCCACTACGCCACCCCGGACCGGGGACGGCTGGCCGGCGCGATGGCCGCGATCCGCGCCCGCCGCGGCCTCGACGACATGGCGGGGTGGCTGCCCGCGTCCGGCATGTCGTTCCTGCGTTCCGGCGAGGAGATGGCGCAGCGGTTCGCGCGTTACCCCGGCGCGGTGCAGCGGGCCGCGCTGCTCGGGCTGGAGTGCGCCTTCGATCTGAAGCTGGTCGCGCCCGAGCTGCCGCCCTACGACGTCCCCGCCGGCTACACCGAGGCGTCCTTCCTGCGCGAGGAGGTCTACCGCGGCGCCGCGCACCGCTACCGCGACCGGCCGGAGGCGCTGGACCAGATCGAGCACGAGCTGCGGATCATCGAGCAGCTGGGCTTCCCCGGCTACTTCCTCATCGTCTGGGACATCGTCGAGTTCTGCCGTCAGAACAACATCCTGTGCCAGGGCCGCGGCTCGGCGGCGAACTCCGCGGTCTGCTACGCGCTCGGCATCACCAAGGTCGACTCGGTGCGCTGGAAACTGCTGTTCGAACGCTTCCTCGCGCCGGACCGGGACGGCTACCCGGACATCGACCTGGACATCGAGTCCGACCGCCGCGAGGAGGTGATCCAGTACGTCTACCGCAAGTACGGGCGCACTCGCACCGCGCAGGTGGCGAACGTGATCACCTACCGCGCCAAGTCCGCGATCCGGGACGCGGCAAGGGCTTTCGGGTACTCGCCCGGCCAGCAGGACGCGTGGAGCAAGCAGATCGACCGCTGGGGCCCGCTGCACGACACCAAGGACGACACCGATCACGACATCCCGCTGCCGGTGCTGCAGGTGGCCGCCGCGCTGGAGGACTTCCCGCGGCACCTGGGCATCCACTCCGGCGGCATGGTGATCTGCAACCGGCCGGTGAGCGAGGTGTGCCCGATCGAGTGGGCGCGCATGGCCGATCGCAGCGTGCTGCAGTGGGAGAAGGACGACTGCGCCTCCGTCGGTCTGGTCAAGTTCGACCTGCTCGGCCTCGGCATGCTCTCCGCGGTGCACTACATGCTCGACCTGGTGCGCGAGTTCGAGGGCGTCGAGGTCGACCTCGCGAACCTGGACCTGGAGGACCAGGAGGTCTACCGGATGCTGCAGCGCGCGGACGCGATCGGCGTGTTCCAGGTGGAGAGCCGGGCGCAGATGGCGACCCTGCCGCGGCTGAAGCCGAAGACGTTCTATGACCTGGCGATCGAGGTCGCGCTCATCCGGCCCGGCCCGATCCAGGGCGGCTCGGTGCACCCCTACATCCGGCGCGCCACGAAGAAGGAGAAGTGGCAGCATGACCACCCGCTGCTGTCCAACGCGCTGGACAAGACCTTGGGGGTGCCGCTGTTCCAGGAGCAGATGATGCAGATCGCCCTGGACGTCGCGAACTTCACCGCCGCCGAGGCCGACGAGCTGCGGCACGCGATGGGCTCGAAGCGGTCCACGCGGAAGATGGAGCGGCTGCGGGAACGGTTCTACGACGGCGCCCGGCGCAACGGCCTCGACGACGAGCTGATCGCGCGGATCTTCCACAAGCTGATGGCGTTCGCCAACTTCGGCTTCCCGGAGAGCCACGCGCTGAGCTTCGCCTACCTGGTGTTCGCCAGCGCCTACTTCAAGCGCTACCACCCGGCGGCGTTCTGCGCGGCGCTGCTGCGGGCCCAGCCGATGGGGTTCTACTCGCCGCAGTCGCTGGTCGCCGACGCCCGACGGCACGGCATCACGGTGCACGGCCCGGACATCAACGCGAGCCTGCCGCACGCGACGCTCGAACCCGGGGAGTCCGGGTTGGCGGTGCGGATCGGGCTGGCCACGGTGCGGATGATCGGGCAGAAGCTCGCCGAGGAGATCGTGGCGGAACGGCAGCGGGGCGGGGCGTTCGCCGACATGGCCGACCTGGCGCGGCGCGTGCGGCTGACCACGCCGCAGATCGAGGCGTTGGCGACGGCGGGGGCGTTCGGCCGGTTCGGCGAGATCGACGGCGACCGGCGGCGCGCGCTGTGGGCGGCCGGGGCGGTGGCGCAGGAACGGCCGGAGAAGCTGCCGGTCACGCTGGCCGGGGCGCACGCGCCGACGCTGCCCGGCATGGACCACATCGACGAGGCGGTCGCCGACGTGTGGGCGACCGGGCTGTCGCCGGACAGCTTCCCGACGGAGTTCATCCGCGAGCGGCTGGACGCGCTGGGCGTGGTGCCCGCCGCAAAACTGATGGACGTCGAAGACGGCGCCCGGGTGCTGATCGGCGGAGCGGTGACGCACCGCCAGCGCCCGGCGACCGCGGGCGGGGTCACGTTCCTGAACATCGAGGACGAGACAGGGATGGTCAACGTCGTGTGCAGCGCCGGGTTGTGGCGCCGGTACCACCGGGTGGCGCGGGGCAGCGCGGCGATGCTGATCCGCGGGGTGGTCGAACGGGCGGACGGGGTGGTGAGCGTGCGCGCGGACCGGTTGCAGCACCTGTCGATGCGGGTGCCGTCGAAGTCGCGGGACTTCCGGTGAACGGCCTGCCGATCACCGACGCGCGCGGGAACACCCTGGTCAGCGTGCGGTTCGGGGTGTCGACGGATCCCGCGGTGCCGATGCCGCTCGCGCTGGTGGTCGTCGAGGTGGACGAGCGTGTGCTGCTCGTGTTCGACCGGCGGCGCGGGCAGTGGGAGCTGCCCGGCGGGATGATCGAACCGGGGGAGACGTCGCACCACGCCGCGGTCCGGGAACTGGCCGAGGAGACCGGGATCGTCGTGACCGGGCTGCGGTTCGCCGCCGTGGCCCGGTTCGTGCTGAGCGACCCGGCGCGCCGCGAGTACGCCGCGGTCTACCGGACGGGGTTCGCGACCGAGCCCGCGGTGACGCCGCGGGAGGACGAGGTCTCCGCGATCGCGTGGTGGAACCCCCGCACGCCCCTGCTGCGGGACCAGGGCGTGCTGGACGCCGAGATCGCCCGGCGGGTCACCGGGTTGAGCTGAGGGCCCGGACCGCCGCGGTCTCCTCGCGCCACACCAGGCTCCACTCCACCGGTGGCGCGTCCGAGAACGGCACGAACGCCAGGTTCGGGCGCGCGAAGTACCGCGTCGCGTGCTCGGCGAGCGGGCTGATGCCCTCACCGGCTTCGACGGCGAGGAACAGTTCCTGGATCGTCCCGGGCGCGGGGCCGAGTTCGATGGGACGGCCCGCGGGCGTGGTCCACGGCAGCTGTGGCGGCCAGAGGGCGCGGAGCACGGTGTCGCGCGCCAGGTCCTCCAGCGACACGGATTCCTTGCGGGCGAAGGGATGTTTCGCGGCCACGGCCAGCACCAGCGGCTCGGTGTGCATCACCACCCCCGGTTCCGGCAGCAGCGTGACCAGGGCGTCGACGTCGCCGTCCCGCAGCGACCGCAGGGGATAGTCGAACGCGGCTTCCTTGACCTGCACGTGGAAGCCCTGTGCGCGCACGGTTTCCAGCCGGTCCGCGATGAGGTCGGCCACCGCGGGCGCCGCGAAACCCAGGCGCAGAACGGTGTTCCGCTCGCGCCCGGCGGCTCTGGCCCGCTCGAACGCCTCCTGGATCTGCCGGTGGGCGGGCGCGACCTCGTCCCGCAGCCGCTGCCCGATGGCGGTCAGGGCGACCCGCCGGCTGGTCCGGTCGAACAGCCGCGCGCCGATGCGCCGTTCCAGCGTGCGGATCGTCTGGCTGACCCGCGCCTGCGAGACGCGCAGCAGCTCGGCTGTGCGGCCGAAGTGCAGTTCCTCGGCGAGCACGAGGAAGATCTCGATGTCCCGCCGCTCCACATCCATAACACCCAGGTTATCGATCGCGCCCGGTTTTGTCGTTGGTCGGCGCGTTCGGGACGGCGAGAGTGAAGGCATGAACTTGATTCGCGCCACCGAAGCCGAAGTCCTCGCCGACGCCCCGGGCAGCCGCATCACGCTGCTCACCGACACGGCCACGCTGACCAGCAACCGGGCGACGTTCGAGCCCGGCGCCACCGGCGCGCCGCCGCACTTCCACACCAAGGCCACCGAGGTCTTCTTCGTGCTGAGCGGCCGCTTGGACGTCCTGCTCGACGAGGAGGTGGTCACCCTCGGGGAAGGCGACTTCCTCACCGTGCCGCCGCGGGTGCCGCACGCCTTCGCGCCCGCGGCCGGTTCTCCCGCGGACGTGCTCGTGACCTTCACGCCCGGGATGGACCGGTTCGACTACTACCGGCTGCTGCACCGGGTCAACCGCGGCGAGGCGGACCCGCGGGAGATCCGGGAGTCGCAGGAGCGCTACGACAACCACTACGTCGACAGCCAGGTGTGGCGGGTGTGATTAGCTCGCCGGATGGAGATCGCCGAGGACTACCGGGACGCCGTGCTGCCTGGGACGACGTGGGAGAAGCGGCAGTTCAGCCGGTGTGACTTCAGCGGCGCCGACCTGCGCCGGCTCGTCACGCAGGGCTGTACGTTCGACGAGTGCGACTTCTCCGGCGCGGACCTGGGGGAGTCCCGGCACCAGGCGTCGGCGTTCCGGTCGTGCGTGTTCGACCGGACGGTGCTGGCGGACAGCACGTGGAGCGCGTGCTCGTTGCTCGGATCGTCCTTCGTGGACGGTGGGTTGCGTGGGATGTCGGTGCGGGACAGCGATTTCTCGCTGGCGAACTTCAGCCGGGCGAACCTGCGGCGCCGGTCGCTGTCCGGGTTGCGGTTCCGGGAGGCCAGTTTCGTGGACGCGAACCTGACCGAGGCCGACCTGCGGGACAGCGACTTCCGCGGCGCCCGGTTGGGCGGCGCGGACCTGACCGGCGCCGACTTGCGTGGCGCCAAGCTCGACGCGAACGCCCTGGTGCAGGCGAAACTGCGCGGCGCGCGGGTCGACCTGGAGACGGCGGTCGCCTTCGCCGCGGCGCACGGCCTGGTGGTCGACTGACCCCGGGCCGCACACCGGGCCGGAGCTGGGCGTTTCGGAAAGGCCTGCGTGGCGGTGCGGGTCGCGGTCCGAGCCCGCCACCGCCCTCAACGGACACGCTGCGCGCCGCGGCGCACAGGCCGTGCGCCAGGGCGGGGCTAGTCGATCGGCGGTTCGCCCGGGTCGAGCTCGATCAGGTCGCCCGAGGCGAGCAGGTCCTCGATCGACGCGGGCAGCAGGTACGCCGCGCCGCCGCCGGGCTGGTTGAACCACGGGATCGCGACGCCGGCGAGCGCCTCGATCGGCCGCTGCACCCGGTACACGTGGTACGGGCGGGTCACCCACTCCGGCACCAGCGAACGTTCCTCGAACGGGGTCCCGGCCGCGTAGGTCAGGTTGCCGTTCGGGCCGCCGAAGCGGTCGAGTTCGCTGCCCGCGGGCAGTTCGCGCATTTCCTTGCCGCGGAACAGGGTCAGCGGCGGCTCGCCGGGCAACGGCTGGATCGGCCACTGCTGGTTGCCGCCACCGGAGGCCGCCGAGGCCGTGGCTGCCACGGGGGCGGGCGCGGCCGGTTCGACCCGTCGCGGCGGCGGTTCGCGTCGCGGCGGGGCGGGCGGGGGCGGCGCGACCGGGGGCGCGGCCAGCACGGTGGGCGGGCCCGCGGGGTCCGGCTCGTCGAGGCGGTCGCTGAGGGCGCGCTGTGGGAGGTCGTGCCGCTGCGGCTCGGCCTGTTCCTGGGCCGGGGTGAGCGGCACCTCGGTGGCGTCCATCTCCGGCCGCGCCGGTGGGGCGGTGCGGCCGCCCGGGTTGAGCAGCAGCTTGCCGAGCATGAACGCGGCGGCGTCGTCGGCGTCGCCGAAGACCGCGGGGCTCGTCAGGGCCTCGTCGTACCAGCCGACGCGCCAGCCGTCGTCGACCTTCTCGAGGCTCCAGCCGTGCTCGGCCGGCTCGCCGATGCGATAGGCCCCGTCCGGAACGCCGAGGTCGGCGAGCTTCGAGCGCAGGTTGTCCAGCGCCGGCTCGGTGGGGCCGGACGGCTTCGGCTCGGCCGGGGTGGGCGGCGGGGGCACCCGGGCGGGCCAGCATGGTCGGCGGACCGTCGGCGCTCGAGGGCCGCTCACCGCGCGGCGCCTGCCCCGCGAACGCCCTGGACCCACCGCGCGGGTCGCCGCCCCGCTCGAAGCCCGGACGCCCCTCCAGCGAGCGACCGTCCGCGCCGGGGGGAGTGTCCTCCGGGCTTTCGGGGCTGGTGAAGGCGCGTTGGTCGGGGCCTTCGGGGCCGGTGAAGCTGCGCTGGTCCGGGCCTTCGGGGCCGGTGAAGGCGCGTTGGTCGGGGCCTTCGTGGCCGGTGAAGCTGCGCTGGTCCGGGCCTTCGTGACCGGCGATGCCGCGTTGGTCGGGACCTTCGGGGCCGGTGAAGGCGCGTTGGTCGGGACCTTCGTGGCCGGCGAAGGGGCGCTGGTCACGGCCTTCGGGGCCGTCCGGGCCGGTGAAGCCGCGCTGGCCGCGGCCTTCCGGTGCCTCCGGCCCGAAGCCCTCCGAACGGCGGGCGTCCAGCCCCGCGGCGGGCATCTGGCCGGGGGCTTGCCCCTCCGGGCCGAAGCGCTCCGGGCCACGCGGGTCGAGGCCGCGCCCCTCGGGAGCTTCCTGCCCGAAGCGCTCCGAACCGGCGAAGCCGCGCTGGCCACGCCCTTCCGGCGCCTCCTGTCCGAAGGCGTGCGGTTCGGACCGGGGGCCTTCGTGGGGCACGCCGTGGTGGCCGCGCCCCTCGGGTGCTTCTTGGGCGAAGGCGCGGGGTTCGGACCGGGGGCCTTCGTGGGGTATGCCGTGCTGGCCGCGCCCCTCGGGCCCCTCTTGACCGAAGGCGTGCGGTTCGGACCGGGGGCCTTCGTGGGGCATGCCGTGGTGGCCGCGCCCCTCGGACGCCTCCTGACCGAAGCCGCGGGGGTCGGACCCCGGGCCCTCGTGGGGCATACCGTGCTGGCCGCGTCCCTCGGGCGCCTCCTGGCCGAAGCCGCGGGAGTCGGGTCCAGTGCTGCGCCCCTCCGGGCCTTCCTGCCCGGCGAAGCCGCGCCCTTCGGGGCCGGCAAAACCGTGCTGGCCGCGCCCCTCGGGCGCCTCCTGGCCGAAGCCGTGGGACTCAGGCCCAGCGCCACGGCCTTCCGGCGCTTCCTGGCCGAAGCCACGCGATTCGGGCCCGGCGCCGCGGCTTTCCGGGGCTTCCTGGCCGAAGTTACGGGACTCCTGCCCGCTGCCACGGCCTTCCGGACCTTCGTGGCCGAAGCCGGGCCCGGCGAGCCCCTCCTGGCCGGGGATGCCCTCGGGGCCCGCCTGGCCGAAGCGTTCCTGGCCCCGGGATTCCGGTCCGGGCCGTCCTTGCGGCAGCCCGCGTCCCTCGGGGGCTTCCTGGCCGAAGCGCTCCGGCCCGCGAGCCTCGGGGGTGAGCCCGCGCCCCTCCGGCCCCTCCTGACCGCCGAAGCCGCGCCCCTCCGAGCCGAAGCCACGCGCTTCCGCACCCTCCGAGCCGACGCCACGCGCCTCCGGCCCCTCCGGACCAGCACCGCGAGCCTCGGAACCAGCCAAACCACGCGCCTCAGCGCTTTCCTGCGCGGCGTACGCCTCGCGGCCGTCCCAGCCCCGGCCCTCCGTGGGCTCCTCGTCGGCGGCGGAACCGTCCCGCGGCTCCCAGGACGGCTCCCACGTCCGGCCTTCCGGCGCCCCTTCCGCGTCGTGCGGCGAGTCCGTGAACGCCTCGCGCGCGTCCCAGCTGCGGGTCTCGTCGCCGGCCTCGTCCGCGGGCTCCGGCTCGGCGTCCTTCACCGGCGGCTGCACCAGCATGGTCGGCGGCCCGGCGTCGGGGTCGATCACCGGCGTCAGCGTCGTCGGCTGCTCGACCGGCTCCCCAACGGCGGGCTCGGCAGGCGGCGGCGCGGCCTGCTCCGGCACCCGGCGCGGCGGCTGCGCGGGACCGCGGTTCAGGTACGCGCCCGCGGCCTGCACGGTCTGCTCCGGCACCTCCGGCAGCGTGTGCCCGGCCGCGGCGATGTGCGCGACCAGCTCGGCCTCCGGCGCGACGCCGTACTCCTGCAGGTAGTAGTTGACCGCGGCGGGCCAGATCCACACGCCGTCGGTGTGGAAGGCCACCGGCACGGTCGCGGCGGGCTGCTGCGCCAGCCGGTCCAGGTCGAACCCGCGCTCGGCGCGCACGACCGGCGCGTTGTTCAGGTATTCGAGCACCCGCTGCTGCTCGTCGGCGTCCAGCTCGGGGCGGTTGAGCACCGGGCGGCCGTTCGGCTCGTGGCCGTCGAAGATCCGGGCGATCCGGAAGCGCGGGCCGGGCTGCTCGGGCGCGAGCCCGGCCATGCGGCGCATCAGCCACTCCGGCACGTTGTCCTCGGAGCGCGGGAACATCCGCAGCTCGTCGGCGTAGGCCTGCGGCGGGGGCATCAGGTCCCACCGCGGCTCGTCGCGGTCGTACTCCAGGTTGTAGCTCGATGGGTGGTCGAGCTGGTAACGCGCGTTGAACCAGGTGCCGCGGCCCTCGCGGTACATCCCGGCCCGCAACCGGCCGAACAGCGTGGCGATGTCGTGGGTGGCCATCCACTCCTGGGCCGACCCGTCTTCGAGGAGCACCTCACCGGACAGCTCGTGGTAGCGGCCGACCGCCCGGTAGGTCGCGGTCACCCGCCGCCAGTCCCGCGGAGCGGCCCGCAGCAGGGCCAGTCCGATCTGCTTGACCAGGGTGTCCTGCTCGGTCGCGTTCAGCTGGGTCGTCGGTTGCGCCACCAGGCCATTTTGACTGGTCACTGATCCGATTGCACACCACCCGCACCAATAGGGGCAATGACCAGTGCAGATACATCAATCGAGGTACTAAGCGTTTCAGCGGAACTACCCATAGTGTCCTCCGCCGTCCTCGCGTGAGGCCCCGTTCATTCCTTTGCCAGAATGGGGGCCGTGACTGCGACGGTTCTCGACGGCAAAGCGACCAAGAACGCCATCTTCGAAGAGCTCAAGCCGCGGGTGGCCGCCCTGGCCGAGCGGGGCGTGACGCCCGGGCTGGGAACCGTCCTGGTCGGCGACGATCCCGGCTCGCACTCGTACGTGCGGATGAAGCACGCGGACAGTGCGAAGATCGGGGTCAACTCGATCCGCCGCGACCTGCCCGGCGACATCAGCCAGGACAAGCTCGAGGCCGTCATCGACGAGCTCAACGCCGACCCGGCCTGCCACGGCTACATCGTCCAGCTGCCGCTGCCCAAGCACCTCGACGCGGGCCGCATTCTGGAGCGCATCGCGCCGGAGAAGGACGCCGACGGCCTCGCCCCGGTCAGCCTCGGCAGGCTGGTGCTCAATGAGGCAGGCCCGCTGCCCTGCACCCCGTACGGGATCCTCGAACTGCTCAAGCGCCACGACGTGCCCATCGCCGGTGCGAACGTCACCGTCGTCGGCCGCGGCGTCACCGTGGGCCGCACGATGGGGCTGCTGCTGACGCGCCGCAGCGAGAACGCCACCGTGACCCTGTGCCACACCGGCACCAGGGACCTGGCGGCCGAGGTCAAGCGCGCGGACATCGTGATCGCCGCGGCCGGGGTGCCGCACCTGATCAAGCCGGACATGGTGAAGCCGGGCGCCGCGGTGTTGGACGTCGGCGTCTCGCACGTCGACGGCAAGCTCACCGGCGACGTGGACCCGGCGGTCGCCGAGGTCGCCGGGTGGCTGTCGCCCAACCCCGGCGGGGTCGGCCCGATGACCAGGGCGATGCTGGTCACCAACGTCGTCGAGGCGGCCGAGCGTGCACTCGCCACGGCGTAACCGCGCGGCTCTCCTGGAGCAGCTCCCGTTCGCACTGGTGATGCTGCTGGTGGCGGTCGCGGGCGTGCGGATCTGGCAGTACCACTGGCGGCAGGGCGCCGCGATCATCGGCGGCGCCCTGCTCGTGGCGGCGATCCTCCGGGCCGTCCTGCCGGGCGTGCGAGCCGGCCTGCTGGCCATCCGCGGCCGCCCGGTGGACGTCCTCAGCTACGCCGGGCTCGGCGTGCTCATCCTCTTCCTGGCCTTCACGATCACCGACGGGCCGTTCGGCACCTGACTCACGCCTCGGCCATCGCCGGGGCGCGCGTGGCCTCCTCGCGGCGGTCCAGCGAGCCGGACACCACGGCGATCGTCAGGCCCACGATGGCCAGCCCGGCGCCGACCCAGTTCGGCGAGACCAGGCCGAGGCCGCCCGCGATCACCAGGCCGCCGAGGTAGGCGCCGATTGAGTTGGCGACGTTGAAGGCGGACTGCACCGCCGCCGACACCATCGACGGCGCGCCGCCGGCCTTGACCATGACGCGGGTCTGCATCATCGGGCCGATCATGAAGCCGGCGACGCCGACCAGGAAGATCGTGATCGCCGCGCCGACCTTGTTGTGCGCGGTGACCGTGAAGACCGCGAGCACCGCGGCCAGCGCGAGCAGCGCCACGTACAGGCTCGGCATCAGCGCCTTGTCGGCCAGCCGCCCGCCGAGCAGGTTGCCGATCGTCATCCCGACACCGGCCAGCGCGAGCAGCAGCGTCACCGCCTGCGGGTCGTATCCGGCGACGTCGGTCATCATCGGCGTCACGTAGGACAGGCAGGCGAACACGCCGCCCAGACCGAACGTGACGATCGCCAGGGCCAGCCACACCTGCGGGCGGCGGAACGCGCCCAGCTCACCGCGCAGGGACGGGGATTCGGGGCGGCCCTGGTGCGGCACCAGCTTCGCGATCGCCAGCACGGCGACCAGCCCGATCACCGCGACCACGGCGAACGTGGCGCGCCAGCCGACCTGCTGGCCGAGCAGCGTGCCCAGCGGCACGCCGACGACGTTGGCCAGGGTCAGGCCGAGGAACATCAGCGACACGGCCTTCGCGCGGTCGCCTGGCTTGACGAGGCTCGACGCCACGACCGCGCCCGCGCCGAAGAACGCGCCGTGCGGCAGCCCGGCGAGGAACCGGAAGACCACGCCGAACTCCTGGTTCGGCGCGACGGCGAACAGCAGGTTGCCCGCCGTGAACAGCGCCATCATCGCCAGCAGCATCGTCTTGCGCGGCAACCGGACGGCGACCGCCGTCAGCAGCGGCGCGCCGACGACCACGCCGAGCGCGTAGGCGGAGATGAGGTGACCGGCGGTCGGGATGTCCACCCCGAACGTCGCGGCCGTCTGCGGAAGGACACCCATCATGACGAATTCCGTGGTGCCGATACCGAAGGCACCGACGGCGAGCGCGAGCAGCGCGATGGGCACGGTTCTCCTCTCCAGGGTTGTCTGCATCGATACAGTCAACGGACATGAATAAGGACAGCCCATCGCCGTCCATGGCGGCACGAGCTGTCCCTCGATCAGTGTCAACCAGGCGGGAGCCCGGTGTCATCCCGCCGGCTGGGTGACCATGCCCACGTGCGGGGCGCGGTCAGGCGTTGTGCTCCTGCTTTTCGTGACTGACCTCGCAGTCCGAGCCGGGGAAGATCAGGCCTTCGTGGCCGTCGGCGAAGCGCACGAGGTAGGGCGGCCCGCCGTTCTCCCCGCGGACTTCGACGATCTCACCGCGCTGCTCGGCCGCTCCGACGGTGCGACCGTGGACGAGGATCCGGTCTCCTACGGTTGCGTGCATCATCGACCACCTCCCGCGGGAACCAGGGTAAATCGGGCTCCCGGCAATTGTCACTGGACCGGGAATTGATCAAGTTGCCGGGTTTCCGGGAGGCGAGCAGGCTTCGATTCATCCCGACGCGAAAAGGAGTTCTGGCGATGGCTAGCTGCGTGGTCTGTGGAAACGACTACTGGATGTCCTTCGAGGTCCGGACGGTCAGCGGGGACACCTACACGTTCGACAGCATCGAATGCGCGGCGCAGAAGATCGCGCCGTCGTGCGAGCACTGCGGGTGCCGGATCCTCGGGCACGGCGCCGAGGTCGAGGGCCGGTTCTTCTGCTGCGCGCACTGCGCACGGGAGAGCGGTTCGGGACTGGGCGCCGAAATCCGCGACACGGTCGGCGCCCACCCCGGCTGATCAGTTCTTCGCGGCGGCCTTGGCGGCTTTCTTGAAGGCGCGGACCTCGGCGAGCGTCTCCGGGCTGACGACGTCGGCGATGGAGCGGCGCGAGCCCTCCTCGCCGTACGCGCCCGCGGCCTCCCGCCAGCCCTCGGGCTGGACCCCGCGCTGCTTGCCGAGCAGGGCGAGGAAGATCCGCGCCTTCTGGTCGCCGTAGCCGGGCAGCTCCTTGAGGCGGCGCAGGACTTCCTTGCCGTCCGGCTTCCCCTGCTTCCAGATCCGGTCGGTCTTGCCGTCGTAGTGCTCGACGATGTGGTTGGCGAGCGCGTGCACGCGGCGCGCCATCGAGCCGCCGTAGCGGTGGATCGCAGGCGGGGTCACGCACAGCTCGACGAACTCGTCGAGGTCGGACTCGGCGATCTTGCGCACGTCGAAGCCGTCCATGCGGTCGGCGATCTTCTTCGGCCCGATGAACGCGGTCTCCATCGCGATCTGCTGATCCAGGAGCATCCCGGTGAGGAGGGCGAACGGGTCCTCGGAGAGGAGCTTGTCCGCGTCGGCGTCACCGGTGAGACGGAGCTTCTTCGGCATGGGCCAATGGTCGCACCAGTGCCCGTCAGCGCGCACTTCCCGACCTGATCAGCGCGTCCGCGAGTGGCTCGAGCAGGTCCGGCCCGGCGCGGTGGGGCAGGTTCAGCACGACCACGTCGACCCCGGCCTCGCCGTACGCCGCCGCCTCCTCGGCCGCCGCTTCGATGCCGTCGTCCAGCCGGACGTTCACCGAGCACGCGATCTCCGCCGGGTCCCGGCCCACCTCCGCGCAGCGCTCGAGCAGCACCGACCGCAGCTCCAGCCACTCCGCCGGGCTGCGCGTGATCGCGTGCCACTCCTGCGCCCACAGCGCCGCCGCGCGCAACGTCCGCTTGGGCCCGCGTCCGCCGATCACGATGGGCGGGTGCGGGCGCTGCACGGGTTTCGGCTCGCAGTAGGCCTCCGTCAGCCGCACGTACCGGCCCTCGAAGGTGGTCACCGGGTCGCGCAGCAGGCCGATGATCGCCTGCACGCCCTCGTCGAACCGGTCGAACCGCTCCTTCAGCGGCGGCAGGTCGATGCCGTAGGCGTCGCACTCCTGCTGGTTCCACCCGGCGCCCAGGCCCAGTTCCAGCCTGCCGCCGGAGATGATGTCGATCGTCGCGGCCATGTTCGCCAGCACCGCAGGGTGCCGGTAGATCATGCCGGTGACCTGGCAGCCGAGCCGGATCCGCCGGGTCGCCTCGGCCAGCGCGGCGAGCATCGACCAGCCCTCCAGGTTCGGTCCCGACGGCTCACCGGAGAGCGGGTAGAAGTGGTCCCAGTTCCACGCCGACTTGAACAGTTCGACGTCGTCGGCCGCCACCCACACGTCCCGGATCTCCTGCCAGGTGGTGTGCTCGGGCCGGGTCTTGATCGCGAACCGCATGCCAGGGAACCTACTCCGCGAGGGGCGTGACTTCTGCCACTTCGGGCCTTTGCGAGACTGAGGTACGTCACCACCTAAGGCGTTCGTCTCCTAATAGCAGTACGCTTGTACCGCATAGACGTGCTGCACAGACACGCGCAGATCCGCGAGAGGAGCACCGCGGCTCATGGCCAAGATCAAGGTCGAGGGCACCGTCGTAGAACTCGACGGCGACGAGATGACTCGCATCATCTGGAAGTTCATCAAGGACAAGCTGATCCATCCGTACCTCGACATCAACCTCGAGTACTACGACCTGGGTATCGAAGAGCGCGACCGGACCGACGACCAGATCACCGTCGACTCCGCGAACGCCATCAAGAAGCACGGCGTCGGCGTCAAGTGCGCCACCATCACGCCGGACGAGGCCCGGGTCGAGGAGTTCGGCCTGAAGAAGATGTGGCGGAGCCCGAACGGGACCATCCGCAACATCCTCGGTGGTGTCGTCTTCCGTGAGCCGATCATCATCCAGAACATCCCGCGGCTGGTCCCGGGCTGGACGAAGCCGATCATCATCGGCCGTCACGCGCACGGTGACCAGTACAAGGCCACCGACTTCAAGGTTCCCGGCCCCGGCACGGTGACCATGACGTACGTGCCCGAGGACGGCTCCGAGCCGATCGAGTTCGAGGTCGCCCGCTACCCGGAGGGTGGCGGCGTCGCGATGGGCATGTACAACTACCGCAAGTCGATCGAGGACTTCGCGCGCGCCTCGCTGCAGTACGGCCTGGACCGCGGCATGCCGGTCTACATGTCGACGAAGAACACCATCCTGAAGGCCTACGACGGCATGTTCAAGGACACCTTCCAGGAGATCTTCGAGACCGAGTTCAAGGCCGACTTCGACGCCAAGGGCCTGACCTACGAGCACCGCCTGATCGACGACATGGTCGCCGCCTCACTGAAGTGGGAGGGCGGCTACGTCTGGGCGTGCAAGAACTACGACGGTGACGTGCAGTCCGACACCGTGGCGCAGGGCTTCGGCTCGCTGGGCCTGATGACCTCGGTGCTGCGCACGCCGGACGGCAAGACCGTGGAGGCCGAGGCCGCGCACGGCACGGTCACCCGGCACTACCGGCAGCACCAGCAGGGCAAGCCGACCTCGACGAACCCGATCGCGTCGATCTTCGCGTGGACCCGGGGTCTCGAGCACCGCGGCAAGCTGGACGGCAACTCCGAGCTGGTCGGCTTCGCCAACAAGCTCGAGCAGGTCGTCATCGAGACCGTCGAGAGCGGCAAGATGACCAAGGACCTGGCGCTGCTCGTCGGCAAGGACCAGCCGTTCCAGACGACGGAGGAGTTCCTGGCGACCCTGGACGAGAACCTGGCGGCGAAGATCGCCCAGGGCTGAGTCCGCGTTTTTCCGGCCACAGCGAGAGGCCCGGTCACCGCACGGTGACCGGGCCTCTTCTTCGTTCGCCGGTGGTCTCGGGTATGACTGCGCGGGTGCAGGTGATCCACCCCGACGACCACGTCTGGACGCTGACGCGCCGCTTCGCGCCGTGGAAGCGCGTCGTCCAGCCGATGAACATCGCGTCCGGCGAGTACGACCGCTACCGCGCCGTGCGGACTGATCCGAGGCGCACCCCGTCGGAGTGGCGCCAGGAGCGCCGGGAGCAGCGCAAGGCCAAGGACCGGGAGATCCGCGGCTGGGAGTGGCTCTACCTCGCGCCGCTGCTGCTGGTCGCCGGGCTCGCCGGGCAAGCCCTGGAGGCGGTCGTGGCCGGCCTGCAGCTCCTCGTCTGGCTCGTGCTCGTGCCGTTCGCGCTGCTGGAGATGCTCGCGCAGCTACTGTGCGGGCTGGTGCTCGGCGCGTTGCGGCTGACCGGCGCCGCGCGCAGCCGCCTGGACGTGGTCTGCCGCGTGCCGGGCGACCGGATCGTCTCGCTCACCGTCCTGACCGTCCGCGGGTCCGGGGCGGCCGGACAGCTGGCGAAGGTCCTGTCCGGTCACCTGTGGCAGGCGCAGCGTCCGTTCGATCCGTACCGGGATCCGGTGGTCGTCGCCCTGCTGGCCCGCGCCGGCACTCACGTGGTGCGCCACGACAGCGTCTGGCAGACCGTTTCGTCACCGAGCGTGCCCGCCTCGTGACGCCTCTCGGGTGGTTCGCCCGCGCGGGCCTGTCGGGGGTGCTGAAGTGTGGCTACCCTTACCCGGAACGAACTTTCGGCTGGTGAGGAGCACCCGTGTTCCTGGGCATCCCCAAGCGCGCACTGATCATCGTCGCGATTCTGGCCGGCGTCGGGCTGATCTACGTGATGGGCAGCGACAAGCAGGTCTCGGAGGGCGCCACCGGCGGCTCGGGCGGCTGCCGCGTGACCGTCACCGCGGACGTGCTCAACGTGCGGGCGGCGCCGGACGCCGGTGCGGACATCGTGGGCAAGTTCAACCAGAACGCCGAGACCGACGCCCAGGCCGAGGTCCAGAACGGGTTCCGCAAGATCGCCGAGAACAAGTGGGCGAAGACGGAGTATCTGCAGCCGGTCAGCGGCAACTGCTGACCTCAGAGGGCCACGACCAGACGCTCCTCGGCGACGATCACCTCGCCGCCGAACACGGCGCGCGCCTGTGCCGCGGAAATCGCCCGATCGCTGCCCGGCCAGAAGTGGGTCAGCAGCAACCGGCGCGCGCCCGCCGCAGCCGCCCAGGTCGCCGCCTCCGTGGCGGTCATGACCCCGCGCGGGCTGCCCGGCGGGGGTTCTTCCTGCAGCGTCGCGTCGGCGATGAAGAGGTCGCTGTCGCGCGCCAGCTCACGCAGCGCCTCCGTCGGTCCACAGTCACCGGTGTAGGCAACGGTGAGGCCCGGCGCCGCCAGACGCACGCCGTAGTTCGGAACGTGGTGCGGAAGCGGGAACGGGGTCAGTGAGAACGGCCCGACCCGCGCCGGGCGGCCGAGGTCGTGCACCTCGAACACGGTCGCCGGATCCGGCCGGGGCTCCAGGGCGCGCAGGACGTCGAGCACACCCGGCTCGCAGTAGACGGGGATCCTCGGCGAGTCCGGGGCCTCGTAGTGCCGCACGCGGGCCAGTGCGCTGAGGTCCACGCAGTGGTCCGGGTGGCGGTGGGTGACGATCACGGCGTCGACCTCGCCGCGTGGGCAGTGGTCCAGCAGAGCACCGACGGTGCCGTAACCCAGGTCCAGGACGACGCGGAAGTCCTCGTGCGTGAGGAGGAAGCCGGCGCACGCGCGGCCCGGCTCCGGCCACGCGCCGCAACTGCCGAGGACGATGAGTTCGCTCATGGCAGCAGTGTCCGGGAACGTCGGTGGGGGCCGGTAGCGTGCTGGGCGTGTTCACCGTCTCCACAGTCAACGTCAACGGCATGCGCGCCGCCGCCAAGAAGGGGTTCGTCGAGTGGCTCGCCGCCAGCGGGTCCGACGTGATCCTCTGCCAGGAGGTGCGCGCCGAGGCCGGGCAGCTCCCCGAGGACGTCGTCGCCCCGGCGGGGTGGCACGCGCACCACGCGCCGTCCGCGGTGAAGGGCCGCAACGGCGTCTCCGTCTACAGCCGGGCCGAGCCGTCGGAGGTGCGGGTCGGCTTCGGTGAGGCCGAGTTCGAGGACAGCGGGCGCTACCTCGAGGTGCACCTGCCCGGCGTGGTCGTGGCCAGCCTGTACCTGCCGAGCGGCGACGTGGGGACGCCGCGGCAGGACGAGAAGGAACGCTTCATGGCCGCGTTCCTGCCGTACCTGATCGAGCTGCGCGGCAAGGCCGAGGCGGCCGGCTGCGAGGTCGTCGTCGGCGGCGACTGGAACATCGCGCACGCCGAGATCGACCTGAAGAACTGGAAGGGCAACCAGAAGAACTCCGGCTTCCTGCCCGAGGAGCGGGCCTGGATGAGCCGCGTGTTCGGCGAGGCCGGGTACGTCGACGTGCAGCGCAAGCTCGACCCGGAGGGGCCCGGCCCGTACACGTGGTGGTCCTACCGCGGCAAGGCCTTCGACAACGACGCGGGCTGGCGCATCGACTACCTGGTCACGACGCCCGGCCTGGCCGAGAAGTGCACGTCGGTGGTGGTGGAGCGGGCGCCGAGCTACGAGCTGCGCTGGTCCGACCACGCCCCGGTGACGGCGACATTCGACTTTTCCCCGGAATAGCCGGAATGTCTGGATGAGCACGGGCGTTGCCCCTGGCACACCGACTGATTGGGGGCAGCTCGTGTCGTTCGTGATGACCGCTTCCGAGCGCGAGGACTTCCTGGCCGGCGTGCACATCGGCGTGCTGGCAGTCGAGCGGGACGGACGGGCGCCGCTGGCCGTGCCGATCTGGTACGACTACCGGCCCGGCGGCGACGTCCTGCTGTGGATGGAACGCGGGACGGTGAAGGAGAAGCTGGTGCGCAAGGCGGGCCGGCTGAGCCTGACCGTGCAGAACGAGAACTGGCCGTACAAGTACGTGACGGTCGAGGGCCCCGTCGTGGCCAACGACGCCCCGCCGACGCGCGAAGAGGCCCTCGCGATTACCGCCAGGTACCTCCCGGAGCCCGACGCGCGCGCCTACGTGGACGGCGCGCTGGGGGAGAAGTCACTGCTGGTCCGCGTGCGCCCGGAGAAGTGGCTGAGCAACGACCAGAGCAAGTCCTGATTTGCCGCTCGCTGGGCAAGCTGCGGGTGCCCGGACGTTGCGGGTGCACCGCCGCGCGGCGGACGAAGAGGACCTCGTCCTGACCACGTCGAGCCGGGCCGAGCAGGCGGACGAAGCCGCGTCCGCCACCACCCGGCTGTTCCTGGCGCTGATGAAGCACGACGACCAGATCCGGTCCCTGGTCACCGAGGTCGTGCCGGAAGCCTTCCCGTGGGTGCGTTTCCTGCCGCGCGAGGACGTGCAGGCCTTCGTCGTCGAACTCGTCGACGCGCTCGAAGGCGCGGAGGCCTTGCGCAACCCGGCTCCGGTGGCTCAGGTCATCACCTCGTGGCGGCACACGGCGGAGGTCCACGCCGACCCCGAGCTGGTCGCCGTGCTGCAGCGTGACGGAGACGACTTCGGTCCGGTGCCCGCGCCGGGGGCAGCGGACGCGTGAGCCCCAAGCTTGGTGACCCGGTCGCTCCGCCTGCCGTCGGCGGCGAGTGGGAGATCAGGTTCGGCACCACGGAAGCCGTCAAGGGCTGGCCCGAACTCGAAGCGGCCGCTCGGGGGGACCTGCGGAAGGCCGGGGAGACCATGCGGACGGACCCCGGTCCGGGCCCCGGAAAGCCGACCAGCCGCCACCACCAGCTCAAGGGCGTACTCGCGCACGGGACGCACCAGGGGCGCAGTCTCCCGCGGTGGCAGTTGGAGGTGACCGGCGCGGCCCGGGTCTGGTACCTCCTCGACGAACCGCGGCAGACGGTCTGGGTCCAGCACGCGGGGGTCGGGCGCCCCAAGCAGACCGACCAGCTCCAAGCCGTCTGAGCTGGCACGTCGTCCCCGGGGGTGGCCAGGGTGTGGCCCCCGTGTCCCCGGCACTCCGATGGGCGCTACTCTCTGCCCCGCACGTGATCAAAAACGATCGGCCTTGACACGGTCGGTAGTTTTCACGCTGGTAACCGTCGCCCATTAGGGTGACGGCCACCTTGGAACGGCAGTCTCGTCTCAGGAGGCACACCGGTGCGCAACCGAACAGTGCACGTACTGCGGGCCGGCCTGGTCCTGGCGGTCCTCGCGACCGCGACCACCACCGGCGTCGCCGCCGCGTCGCCGGCCACCCAGGCCGAACCGACCGGCGTCTCGTTCGGCCTGCTCGGCCCCGTCGGCCTCGCCGCGGTCCTGCTCGGCATCATCGGCATGGCACTGGGCATCGTGCGCCAGCGCCGCAAGGCCCAGGCGGAGGCCGTCGTCCCCGTCGTCGTCGAGACCCCCGAAGAGCCCACGCGCCCGGCCCTGACCCCCTACCGGCGTCCCCAGGTCTGACCCGTCCGCAGTACGACGGTTACCCAGGCGCCCACGAGCAAAACGTAGAGCGCCACCGCGGCCCCGCCGAACAGCGCCGAACCGGTCACCGCGGCCAGCGCGCTCGTGCCGGTGACACAGGTGCCGACGGGGAACGTGAAGCTCCACCAGGTGAGTGAGAACGGCATCCCGGCGCGCACGGTCCGCAACGTCACCGCCGCCGCGATCGCCAGCCACAACATCGCGAACCCCCACGCGGCGAGGCCGTAGAACAACCCGAACGCCTCCGCCGCGGCCCCGAACGGCAACACCCCGGGCGCGGCCGCGCCCAGCAGGTTCGCCGCGGTGATCGACTGGCCCAGCGGTCCCAGCACGATCCACAGGGCAGGCACCCGGGCGGCTTCCGTCCCCGCGGTCACCAGCCGGTGCCAGATCTGCGGCAGCAGCACGACCGTCGCGAACAGGCTGATCCCGAACATCGCGTAGCACGCCAGCAGCAGCGCCAGCCGCGGCTGCCCGGCAGGCAGGTGCGGCACGAGCGCGGCGCCGGTGGCCGCCGAGACCATCGGCGGCACGACGGGCATCAGCCACCCGGCGAACGGTTCGGCGGCCGGGATGCGGCCGGTGATCATCCGGTACGGCACGCCCACCGCGGTCACCAGCCCCAGCGCCGTGCCCGCGGTCCACAACACCGCGCCGGCCACCAGCGCCGGGCCGGTGCCGATCCAGTCCCGGCCGAGCGCCACCGCGCCCGCGCCGATCGTCAGCAGCGCCATCGGCGGCGCGCCCCAGAAGTGCACCAGCACCGGGTCGCGCAGGTGCCGGTGCTGCCGCCGCCGGTCCGCGACCAGCTGCCAGACCAGCACCACCAGCCACACGGCGGCCAGCGCCCACACGACCGTGACCACCGGCCGCAGCACCGACAGCGGCGCGGGCAGGGCGGTCGCGACGATGCCACTGCCCATCACGGAGGCGAACCAGTTCGGGGTGGTGCCGGGGCGGGACAGGCGCGGCGCGCGTTCGAGCATGCCTCCACGTTCGGTCCACGACGCCGCATCCGGTAGGGATCACCGGCCGATGAGCTCATAACCTGTGCCTATGCCCCTGCGTGTCACCGACCTCGCCGGCTTCGAGCTGCTGCTGTCCGTCGCACAGCTCGGCAGCATCGGCGCGGCGGCGCGCGCCCACGGGATCTCCCAGCCCGCGGCCAGCGCCCGGATCCGGCAGCTGGAGGCGCAGATCGGCGTCGCGCTCGTCGACCGGTCGCCGCGGGGCTCCCGGCTCACCGACTCCGGCGCGCTGGTCGCCGACTGGGCCCGGCCGGTCGTCGAGGCCGCCACCGACCTGGAAGCCGGGATCGCCGCGCTGCGTGCCCGCCGCGACGAGCACCTGCGCGTGGCGGCCAGCCTCACCGTCGCCGAGTACCTGCTGCCCCGGTGGCTCGCCGCGCTGCGCCGCGTCGACCCGGGGACTGCGGTGGCGCTCACCTCGGGCAACTCGGGGGAGGTCGCGGCGCAGGTCCTGGCCCGCGAGGTCGACCTCGGGTTCGTCGAAGGGCCCGACCTGCCCGCGGGACTCGATGCCGAGACGGTCGCCGTCGACGAACTCCGGCTGGTCGTCGCGCCCGGCCACCCGTGGGCCCGGCGACGGCGGCCGACGCGGCCGGACGAGCTGGCCGCCACGCCGCTGATCAGCCGGGAACGCGGCTCCGGCACCCGCCGCGCGCTGGAAGTCGCGCTGGCGCCCGCGGAGCTGGCCGAGCCGCTGCTGGAACTGTCCTCGACGACGGCGATCAAGTCGGCGGTCATGGAGGGCATCGGCCCGGCGGTGCTGGGCGCGCACACCGTCGCCGCGGAAGTCACGGCGGGCACGCTCGTCGCCGTCGACGTCGGCGGACTCGACCTGCACCGCGAGCTCCGGCTGGTCTGGCGCGCCGGGTCGCGGCTGCGCGGCCCGGCGGCGGACCTCGCTGCGATCGCCGTCCGCGGGGCCTGAGACAATCGGGGTCGTGTCCGAAGCGCCAGAAACCACCGCCCGCCCGCGCGTGCTCTCCGGGATCCAGCCGACCGCCGACTCGTTCCACCTCGGCAACTACCTCGGCGCGCTCCGGCAGTGGGTGCGCATGCAGGACACGCACGAGACCTTCTACATGGTCGTCGACCTGCACGCGATCACGGTCGAGCAGGACCCGAAGGTGCTGCGGCAGCGCACCCGCGTCTCGGCCGCGCAGCTCCTCGCGCTGGGCGTGGACCCGGAGCGCAGCGCGTTGTTCGTGCAGAGCCAGGTGCCCGAGCACGCGCAGCTGTCCTGGGTGCTGGAGTGCCTGACCGGATTCGGCGAAGCCAGCCGGATGACGCAGTTCAAGGACAAGGCCGCCAAGCAGGGCACCGACCACGCCAGCGTCGGCCTGTTCACCTACCCGGTGCTGATGGCCGCGGACATCCTGATCTACCAGGCGGACGCGGTGCCGGTCGGTGAGGACCAGCGCCAGCACCTGGAGCTGACCCGCAACCTCGCGCAGCGGTTCAACCAGCGCTTCGGCAAGACGTTCACCGTGCCGGAGCCGCACATCGTGCAGGGCACGGCGAAGATCTACGACCTGCAGGACCCGGCGGTGAAGATGAGCAAGTCGGCGTCCTCGCCGAACGGCATCATCGAGCTGCTGGAGGACCCGAAGCGCTCGGCGAAGAAGATCCGCTCGGCGGTCACCGACACCGGCCGCGAGGTCAGGTTCGACCGCGAGAACAAGGCGGGCGTGTCGAACCTGCTGTCGATCTACTCGGCGCTGACCGACCGCACGATCGCGGACCTGGAGGCGGCCTACGAGGGCAAGGGCTACGGCGACCTGAAGAAGGACCTGGCCGAGGTCCTCGTCGAGTGGGTCACCCCGATCCAGGAGCGCGTCCAGTCCTATCTGGACGATGTGGCCGAACTGGACAAGGTCCTGGCCCGCGGCGCGGAGAAGGCGCGCGAGGTGTCCTCGCGGACGCTGGCGCGGGTGTTCGACCGCGTCGGATTCCTGCCGCCCGCGTCCTGACGTCCACAGTGGACCCGGCCCGGCCCCGAATTGCGAGGTCGGGGCGGGGTCGTTAGCGTTTTCCCGTGGCGGAAGAGAAGGAAAAGCTGGTCCCGCGGCTGCGCCGGAAGTACCCGTGGCTCGACCACCTGGTGCGGGCCAACGACGCGTTCGGCGAGCGCTACGGCAACCACTACGCGGCGGCGATCACCTACTTCAGCGTGCTGTCGTTGTTCCCGCTGCTCATGGTCGGGTTCTCGATCGCCGGGTTCGTGCTGGCGAACAACGAGGCGGCCCTGAACGAGCTGCGGGACGGGATCATCTCCTCGACGCCGCCGGGGATCGGCGACTTCGTCACCAAGATCGTCGACGCGGCGCTCGCCTCTCGTGGCGGCACCGGGGTGTTCGGTCTGCTGCTGGCGCTCTACTCCGGCATCGGCTGGATGAGCAACCTGCGTGACGCGCTGACCGCCCAGTGGGGCCAGGAGAAGAAGAGCCGCCCGATCGTCTCGACGACGATCAAGGACCTGCTGGCGCTCGGCGGGCTGGGGCTGGCGATGGTCGTGTCGTTCGGCCTGACCGCGGTCGGCGGCGGGGTGGGCAACTTCCTGCTCGGGCTCGTCGGCCTGGAGGACCAGTCGTGGGCGCGGTTCCTGCTCCGCCTGGCGACGATCGTGTTGTCCCTGCTGGCGAACATGCTGGTGTTCCTGTGGGTGCTGTCGCGGCTGCCGCGGGAGAAGGTGTCGGCGCGCAGCGCGATCAAGGGCGCCGCGATCGCCGCCGTCGGCTTCGAGGTGCTCAAGCAGGTCGGCTCGATCTACCTGGCGAGCGTCACCAGTTCGCCGAGCGGGGTGCTGTTCGGGCCCATCATCGGTCTGCTGGTGTTCGCCAACCTGGTGTCCCGGTTCCTGCTCTTCGTGACGGCCTGGACGGCGACCGCGCGGGAGAACCTCGTGACGACGGTCGAACCCCCGCCGCCCGCGGTCATCCGCCCGACGGTGGAGGTGCGGCGCGGCCCCGGCGCGGGCGCCGTGGCAGGCGCGTTCAGCGCCGGCGCCGCACTGGCCTGGCTAGGCCGGCGCCGCCGATAGCGCCAGGCACTGGGCAACTCGCAAGCCGGCAACGCAACAGCACCGACCATCGAACCAGACCTCCCCCGCCCCCGATCCACAGCCGATCTTTAGTCGCCGACCAGGGTTGTCAAGGCACGCTTTCCCGCCTTGACAACCCTGCTCGGCGACTGAAACACAATCAGGAATCGGGGGCGGGGGAGGTCGGCACCCACGGCGACCTCAGTACGACCGCCCCTTCTTGCGGTGGTGCCCGATCACGAACCCGGCCACGATGATCACCGCCACCACCAGCGTCAGGATCCACCCGGTCACCCCGAACGGATCCTTCTCCCCGGCGGCCCCGGCCTCGGAGACACCGGCGACGTCCGTAGTGCCGCCGTCCGCGGCCTGCTCCGACACCACCGGCGACACCAGGTGGCCCACCGGTGACGCGTTGGAGCGGGCCAGCGCGAAGCCGTAGTCCAGCAGCGCCTTGGCCTGGTTCACGACCGGCGCCGGGCGGTTCTCGGCCCGCATCAGGACCACCGCGACGCGGCGGCCGTTCTGCTCGGCGCCGCCGACGTAGGTGTGGCGGGCGTCGTCGGTGAAGCCGGTCTTGCCGCCGAGGAAACCGTTGTAGGTGCCGAGCAGCTTGTTGTCGTTGACGATCGAGAACGCCGGTTTGCCGGGCTGGTCCGGGATCTGCACCGCGCGGGTCGCGATCGAGTCGGCGAACTCGGGCTGCTTCATGGCGTAGT
This sequence comes from Amycolatopsis thermoflava N1165, assembly GCF_000473265.1. Taxonomy (NCBI): domain Bacteria; kingdom Bacillati; phylum Actinomycetota; class Actinomycetes; order Pseudonocardiales; family Pseudonocardiaceae; genus Amycolatopsis; species Amycolatopsis thermoflava. The sequence goes on along the minus strand of NZ_KI421511.1, from coordinate 4,993,219 downwards.
TGAAGATCAGGCTCATGTCGTAGGCCGACGCCGACATGCCAGGGCCGTCCAGGCCCGACGGCGTCGCCGCGCGGGTGTCCGTCGCGCCGAGTTCCGCGGCCAGCTCGTTCATCTTCCGCACGGTCGCGGGCACCCCGCCCAGTGCGGTCGCGAAGGCGTGGGCGACGTCGTTGCCGGAGTGCATCAGCAGGCCGTGCAGCAGCAGGTCGACGGTGTAGCGCCCGCCCGCGACGAGGCCGACGCAGGTGCACTCCTGGCTGGCGTCCTCGACCGTCGGGACGATCACCTGGTCCGGCTTCAGTTCGCGGATCACCACGAGCGCCAGCAGCGTCTTGATCAGGGATGCCGGGCGCTGCCGCGCATGCGGGTTCTTCGCGGCGAGCACCTCGCCCGTCTCGAGGTCCTGCAGCACCCAGGACGCGGCGGTGGTGTCGGGCGGAACCGCGGCGCCGGACGGGTAGACGACGCCGCATTCGCCCATCCGAGCCCCGCCGACGGCCGTCTTCGGCACCGGCAGGGGAGCGGGCGCGGCGACGCCGGGCGGCGGCTGTTCGGAGGTGTCCACCGGCGGCGGTGGCACGACCGCGTCGGGGCAGACGGAGGGAGCGGCCGTCGCGGTGCCGGCGAATGGCACGAGACCGGACAACACAACCAGAACGAGGGAGAGCAGGAAACCGCGTCGCACCAAAGCAGGCTAGAGGACGCGCGGACCGGTTCCCCGGCGCGGCGCCCCGATCCGATCGGGGGATACTCGGAGCATGTCTCGACGTGTGGCATGGTTCCTGCTGGCTTTCGGGATCTGGTCCTGGGTCATCTGGATCACGTTCGTGAAGAACCTGTGGGCCAGCGAGAACTCGTGGGGGCCGGACGGATCGGCCACCGGGTTCTTCGTGGTGCACCTCATCCTGGCGATCGTGAGCTTCACCCTGGGGACGATCATCGGGATCATCGGATGGCGCGGGCTCCGCACGAAGCACCCCGACAAGGTCGACGCCTGACGCGCACGCCGGAGGAGCGCCGGGACGGTGGTCGAACATCCTGAGCCCGCCCCGCGCCGGTGAGTCACCGGCCCCGGAGGTGCGCGCGGCGCGCACGCCACGGCTGACAACTCGGCGGAACCCATCCGTTTGCGATCGCATCCAAGCGGCATCGATCACACGGATGGGGGATCATGTTCCGGCTTTCCAAGCTCCTCCCGGCGGCCGTCGCGGGTCTGCTGGCCGTCGGGCTCGCCCCAGCCCTCGCGCAGCCCGAAGCGCAGCAACCCGCCTACGCGCCGACCATGCTCGTCCTCGACGGGTCCGGCTCGATGAAGCAGGCGGACGCCACCGGCACCAAGATGGACGCCGCGAAGAGCGCTCTGCGCCGGTTCATCGGGTCGGCTCCCGCGGAGGCACAGGTGGGCCTCACCGTCTACGGCACCCGCACCGGCTCGTCCGACGCCGAGAAGGCCCAGGGCTGCCAGGACGTCCAGGTCCTCAGCTCCCCGAAGACCATCGACAAGCCCGCCCTCACCGCGGCCGTCGACGGCATCCAGCCCAGCGGCTACACCCCGATCGGCACCGCCTTGCGCACCGCCGCCGCCGCGCTCCCGCAGACCGGTCCGCGCGCCGTCGTTCTCGTCTCCGACGGCGAGGACACCTGCGCCCCGCCCGACCCGTGCGAGGTCGCCAGGGAACTCACCGCCCAGGGCGCCAAGGTCGTCGTGCACGCGGTCGGCTTCGACGTCGACGCCAGGTCCCGCGAGCAGCTCACCTGCATCGCCCAGGTCACCGGCGGCACCTACAGCGACGCCCCCGACGGCAAGACCCTGGAGCGCATCCTGCCGCGCGTCTCCGCCACCGCGCTGCGCACCTACGAACCCGCGGGCACCCCGATCACCGGCGCCGCGAGCTGGGACACCGCGCCGGTCGCCGGCTCCGGCCAGCACCTGGACACCCTCGGCCAGAAGGAAACCCGCTACTACGCGGTCGACGTCCCGCAGGGCGCCACCGCCTACTTCAGCGGCACGATCTCCTTCCCCCGCCTGCCCGGCGTCGACCGGCTCGACGACATCAACTCGCTCCAGCTGCGCGTCTACGGCGCGGGCGGCGAGGACTGCCACGCCTTCCTGTCCGAGCAGGCGACCATGTCCAGCGACGGCGTCGCCCTCACGATCGCCAAGGCCTGGGACGGCGCGACCGAGCCGAAGAAGGGCAGCGGCAGCTCCGACAACTGCCGCGGCGCCGGGCGGTACTACTTCGCCCTGACCTGGGACCGCGTGTCGGCCGAGGTGCCCGAGCGGTTGCCGGTCGAACTGCTCGTCGGCGTCGAGCCCGCGGTCGCCGACGGCGGCCCCAAGGCCGTCCTGCCCACCACCGCGTTCACCGAACCCGCCGGTACCGGCACGCCGGTGACCGGCGGCGGCTCGTTCAACGTCGCCGCCCCGCTGACGGGCAGCGGCCGCTACACCGACACCCTCCAGCGCGGCGAGTACGTCTTCTACCGCGTCAAGCTGGGCTGGGGCCAGGGCCTGGCCTACCGCGTCCACTTCGGACAGGCCGGCGGCAGCGGCGTCGACAACGTCTCGAACATCGCCACCACCGCCTACAACCCGTACCGCGCGGAGATCGACTCCGACACCACGGTCTACACCGGCTCCGGAGGTGTGCTGCCGACCCGGAACGCGATCGCCACCGCGCCGGTGCGCTACCACAACCGCGAGGCCGACAACTCGAAGGTCCGCACCCAGGCTGTCGCGGGCTGGTACTACATCGCGGTCAAACTGGGCGCGACCTTCGACGAGGGCGACAACGTCCCGGTGCCGGTCACACTGGACCTCACGGTGGCAGGCACGCCGGAACCCGGCCCGGCTTACTCCGCCCCGAGCGGCGGCGTCTTCGGCGACGACCAGCCCACCGAAACCGCCGAGCCCACGCCCGTCGCCGCGGCCACCGGGAAGGGCGCGCCGGTCTGGCCGTTCTGGCTCGGCGGCGCGGGCGTCGTGGTCGTGGCCGCGATCATCGTGCTCGCCGTCCGCGGCCGCCGCTCCTGACACGAGAAGAGGCCCCCTCGCCGCCAGGGCGAGGGGGCCTCTTCCGCAGGAACCTCAGACGCGCTTGAACAGCAGCGCGCGCTTGACCTCCTGGATCGCCTTCGTCACCTGGATGCCACGCGGGCACGCGTCGGTGCAGTTGAAGGTCGTGCGGCAGCGCCACACGCCCTCGGCGTCGTTGAGGATGTCCAGCCGCTCCTCGGAACCCTCGTCACGGCTGTCGAAGATGAACCGGTGGGCGTTGACGATCGCCGCCGGGCCGAAGTACGACCCGTCGTTCCAGTACACCGGGCACGACGAGGTGCACGCCGCGCACAGGATGCACTTGGTGGTGTCGTCGAACCGCTCCCGGTCCGCCGCCGACTGGATCCGCTCGCGCGTGGGCTCGTTGCCGTAGGTGATCAGGTACGGCTTCACCGCCCGGTACGCCTCGAAGAACGGCTCCATGTCGACGTAGAGGTCCTTCAGCGTCGGCAGGCCCTTGATGGGGGCCACGGTGACCGTGGTCTCCTTGCCGTCCTTCGCCAGCAGGTCCTTGACGAGCACCTTGCAGGCCAGCCGGTTGATGCCGTTGATCTGCATCGCGTCCGAACCGCAGATGCCGTGCGCGCACGACCGGCGGAACGACAGCGTGCCGTCCACGTAGTTCTTGATGTTGAACAGCAGGTTCAGCACGCGGTCGGTGGGCAGCGCCGGGACCTCGTAGGACTCCCAGTGCGGCGCGTCGTCGATCTCCGGGTTGAACCGCTGGATCTTCACCGTGATGGTGACCGAGCCCTCCGGCGCGGGAATCCCGTTCACGGTGTTCTGTTCGGCTACCGCGGTCATGTCAGTACTTCCGCTCCATCGGCTCGTACCGGGTGAAGGTCACCGGCTTGTAGTCCAGCCGGATGTCGGCCATGAACCCGTTGATGCCCAGCGGGGCGTCCGGGTCCGGCGTTTCCGGCAGCATCTTGTACGACATCGAGTGCCGCATGAAGTTGACGTCGTCGCGGTTCGGGTAGTCCTCGCGGGCGTGCCCGCCGCGGGACTCCTTGCGCGCCAGCGCCGCGTTGACCAGCGCCTCGGCCAGGTCGAGCAGGAAGCCCAGCTCGATCGCCTCGAGCAGGTCGGTGTTGTACCGCTTGCCCTTGTCCTGGATCGAGATCCGGCCGTAGCGCTCCTTGAGCCGCTGGACGTCGGTCAGCGCGGTCTTCAGCGTGTCCTCGGTGCGGTACACGGCCGCGTTGGTGTCCATGGTCTGCTGCAGCTCGGTGCGGATGTCCGCGACCCGCTCGCCACCGTGCGCGGTGCGCAGGTGGTCGACCATGCCCTCGACCATCTTGGCCGGGTTCTCCGGCAGCTCGACGAAGTCGTGGTTGTTGGCGTACTCGGCGGCGGCGATGCCGGCGCGGCGGCCGAACACGTTGATGTCCAGCAGCGAGTTGGTGCCCAGCCGGTTCGCGCCGTGCACCGACACGCACGCGACCTCGCCGGCGGCGTAGGCGCCGGGCAGGACGGTGTCGTTGTCGAGCAGGGCCTCGCCGTGCACGTTCGTCGGGATGCCGCCCATCGCGTAGTGCGCGGTCGGGTACACCGGCACCGGCTCCTTCACCGGGTCCACACCGAGGTAGGTGCGGGCGAACTCGGTGATGTCCGGCAGCTTCGTCTCCAGGACCTCGGCGCCGAGGTGCGTGCAGTCCAGGAGCACGTAGTCCTTGTGCGGGCCGGCGCCGCGGCCTTCGAGGACCTCGAGGACCATCGACCTGGCGACGATGTCGCGCGGCGCGAGGTCCTTGATGGTGGGGGCGTAGCGCTCCATGAACCGCTCACCCGAGGCGTTGCGCAGGATCGCGCCCTCACCGCGGGCGCCCTCCGTGAGGAGGATGCCGAGGCCGGCCAGGCCGGTCGGGTGGAACTGGTAGAACTCGATGTCCTCCAGCGGCAGGCCCTTGCGGTAGTAGATGCCCATGCCGTCGCCGGTGAGGGTGTGCGCGTTCGACGTGGTCTTGAAGACCTTGCCGAAACCACCGGTGGCGAACACGACCGCCTTCGCCTGGAAGACGTGGATCTCGCCGGTCGCGAGCTCGTAGGCGACCGCGCCGGTGGCGACGGGCCCGTTCTCGGTCTCGGTCGTGATCATGTCGAGCACGTAGAACTCGTTGAAGAACTCGATCCCGTGCTTGACGCAGTTCTGGTACAGCGTCTGCAGGATCATGTGACCGGTGCGGTCGGCCGCGTAGCAGGCCCGGCGCACCGCGGCCTTGCCGTGGTCACGGGTGTGCCCGCCGAACCGGCGCTGGTCGATCTTGCCTTCCGGCGTCCGGTTGAACGGCAGGCCCATCTTCTCCAGGTCGAGCACGGCGTCGATGGCCTCCTTGGCCATGATCTCCGCCGCGTCCTGGTCGGTCAGGTAGTCGCCGCCCTTGACCGTGTCGAAGGTGTGCCACTCCCAGTTGTCCTCCTCGACGTTGGCCAGCGCGGCACACATGCCGCCCTGAGCCGCGCCGGTGTGGGAGCGGGTCGGGTAGAGCTTGGTGAGGACCGCGGTGCGGGCGCGCTGGCCCGCCTCGATGGCGGCGCGCATCCCGGCGCCACCGGCGCCCACGATCACCACGTCGTACTTGTGGAACTGCATGTCCGCTTCTTCCTCGGGTGGTGGTGGGTCAGCTGCCGGCCATGTCGGGGTCGAAGGTGAAGATCACCAGGGTGCCCACGAACAGGATGACGACCATCGACACGTAGAGCACGATCTTCAGCCAGAAGCGCGTGCTGTCCTTGCGTGCGTAGTCGTCGATGACCGTCCGGAGGCCGTTGCCGCCGTGCAGCTGGGCCAGCCACAGCATCGCCAGGTCCCAGAACTGCCAGAACGGCGAGGACCAGCGGCCTGCGACGAAGCCCCAGTTGATCCGGTGCACGCCGCCGTCGAGGATGTTCATGATGAACAGGTGGCCGAGCACCAGTACGACCAGCGCGAGGCCGGAGATCCGCATGAACAGCCAGCTGTAGAGCTCGAAGTTGCTGCGGCGGGCGGCGGGTCGCCGCGGCGAGCGCGGCTTGTCGAGTGCGAGGGTCTCGGTTGCCATCTCTCGCTCAGCCTCCGAACATTTCCGACACCGTGCGCCACATCATCGCGATCGCACCGGGAATCATGACGAGCACCCAGATGACGGCGACCGTCCACAGCATGTGCTTCTGGTACTTGGTGCCCTTCGACCAGAAGTCGACCAGCATGACCCGGATGCCGTTCAGCGCGTGGAACAGCACGGCGCCGACCAGGCCGACCTCCATGAGGTTGACCAGCGGGGTCTTGTAGGTCTCGATGACCTCGTTGTAGGTGTCGGGCGAAACCCGGACCAGCGCGGTGTCGAGGACGTGGACGAACAGGAAGAAGAAGGTGAGCACGCCCGTGATCCGGTGCAGGACCCAGGACCACATGCCCGGGTCGCCCCGGTAGAAGGTCCCGCTCCGGCGTGAGGCACCCGCCCGATCGCTCGCCTCCGCCGCCGTCTGGTCGGCGGCGGTGCTCGCCGTGGTGGACATCGGTGTACGGCCTCCAACGTCGTGGTTGGACTGTGCCCGGCTGACCTGCGAATCCACCGGGCCGCGGGAGCGTCCACCTGGGACTTCGCAGGCGCCCCGGCGGGGTGTTCAAGGCCATCGAGCTTGGATAAAGGGGATGCTAGACCTGGTCGCCATACCGCACTCAACCTGTGGTTGGTGTGTGTGATCGACCAGACACCCCCTGCGTGTCGCAGGTCTCATCCCCGTTAGCACGTCGCCCAAACTTCGCGAAGTGAGGTGAATCTCGCTCACTCGGTCGGGTGGGCGTGACTCAATGTGATTGAACTGTCGCCGTGCCGGAGAACAAGCAAACGTTTAGGTTACGTGCTGTGGCTCTGGCATGGCCATTTGCTCACAGGCGGGTACCGTTCGCCCGTCGAGCCCGGCAATGAGCCGGGTCGTTCTCGGGTCCGCTGGAACACCAGCGGGGAGGGAGAGACAGGGTGCGTAAGACGCGTGCCACCACACTGGCCGCCACCGCCATGGCGGCGGCGCTCGCGCTGGCGGGGTGTGCGAAGGACTCCGGCACCAGCGGGAGCAGCAACAACGACAACGCCGCGGCCGGTTCCTGCGTCACGGCACAGGCGCCCGCGGCCACTGCGGCGTCGACCAGTTCGAGCGCGGCCGGCCAGCGGGTCGATGCCAGCAAGCTGCGGGTCGCGCTCGCGTTCGACATCGGGGGCCGGGGTGACGCCTCGTTCAACGACGCCGCCGCCGCGGGTGTGGACAAGGCCAAGGCCGACATGGGGGTCACCGACGTCCGGGAGAGCACCGCGTCGCCGACCGAGGACGAGGCCGCCAAGGAGCAGCGCCTGACGCAGCTGGCCACGGACGGCTACAGCCCGATCCTGGCGATCGGGTTCGCCTACGCGAGCGCCGTGCAGGCCGTCGCGCCGAAGTTCCCGAACACCCAGTTCGCCATCGTCGACGACGACTCGGTGACCGCGCCGAACGTCACCCCGCTGGTGTTCTCCGAGGAGCAGGGCTCCTTCCTGGTGGGCGTCGCGGCGGTCTACAAGAGCAAGAACTGCCACGTCGGCTTCGTCGGCGGCGTGAACACCCCGCTGATCCAGAAGTTCGAGGCCGGTTTCATCGCGGGCGCGAAGGCCGCGTCGAACAAGGTCCAGATCACCAGCGACTACCTGACCCCGGCCGGCGACAACACCGGCTTCCAGGACCCGGCGAAGGGCAACATCAAGGCCGCCGCCGAGTTCTCCGCCGGCGCCGACGTGGTCTACCAGGCCGCGGGCGCCTCCGGGAAGGGCGTCTTCCAGGCCGCGAGCGCGGCCAAGGGCCTCGCCATCGGCGTCGACTCCGACCAGTACAACCAGGCGACCGTCGCCGAGTACAAGGACGTCATCATGACCTCCATGCTCAAGCGGGTCGACGTGGCCGTGTACGACTACATCCAGGCGCTGGCGAGCAACACGCTGAGCTCCCTGCCCAAGCGGTTCGACCTGTCGGTGGACGGCGTCGGCTACTCCACCTCCGGTGGCAAGATCGACGACATCAAGCCGCAGCTCGAGGGTTACAAGCAGGCGATCATCTCGGGCAGCATCACCGTCCCGACCACGCCGCAGAAGTAGATCTTTTCCAGCCGCGTCCGGGGCTCGGGAGGGTGATCCCTTCCCGGGCCCCGTGCGCCGTTTCCGGGGGTCTCATGACCAACTCTCCACCGGCCGTCGAGCTGCGCGGCATCACGAAGCGCTTTCCCGGCGTGGTCGCCAACTCCGACGTCAACCTGACGGTGGCGTCGGGCGAGGTCCACGCCATCTGCGGCGAGAACGGGGCCGGCAAGTCCACCCTGATGAAGATCCTCTACGGCATGCAGCCGCCGGACGAGGGCACCATCGCCATCAACGGCGAGCAGATCAGGCTGCGCAACCCGCAGGACGCGATCCGCGCCGGCATCGGCATGGTGCACCAGCACTTCATGCTCGCCGACAACCTGACCGTGCGGGAGAACGTCCTGCTCGGCGCGGAGAACCTGCACGGCATCGGCCGCGCGGCGCGCGCGAAGCTGGCCGAGCTGGAGAAGCAGGTCGGCCTGTCCGCGCCGCTGGACGCGCTGGTCGAGACGCTCGGCGTCGCCGACCGGCAGCGCGTGGAGATCATGAAGGTGCTCTACCGCGGCGCGCGGATCGTCATCCTCGACGAGCCGACTGCGGTGCTCGTGCCGCAGGAGGTCGACGCGCTGTTCGAGACGGTGCGCGGCATGCAGGCCCAGGGCTTCACCTTCATCTTCATCTCGCACAAGCTCGACGAGGTCCGCGCGATCGCCGACACGGTCACCGTGATCCGGCGCGGCACCACCGTCGGCACCGCCGACCCGAAGAAGATCTCCTCGCGGGAGCTGGCGGAGATGATGGTCGGGTCCGAGCTGCCCAGCCCGGAGACCCGCGAGTCGACCGTCACCGACCGGGACGTGCTGCGCGTGTCCGGCCTGCGGCTGACGGTCGAGGGCTCCGAGCGCGCGGTGCTCGACGACATCACCTTCACCGTGCACGCGGGCGAGGTGCTCGGCATCGCCGGTGTCGAGGGCAACGGCCAGACCGAGCTGGTCGAGACGATCATGGGCATGCGCAAGGCCAGCGGCGGGTCGATCGAGCTGGTCGACGCCGACGGCACCGCGCGCGACCTGACCGGTCTCGGCACGCTCGCCCGCCGGGAGGCCGGCATCGGCTACGTGCCGGAGGACCGCACCCGGCACGGGCTGCTGCTGACGCAACCGTTGTGGGCCAACCGGATCCTGGGCTACCAGACCCGGCGGCCGGTCTCCAAGGGACAGCTGCTCGACATCCCCGGCGCACGCAAGGACACCGAACGGATCGTCGCCGAGTACGACGTCCGCACGCCCGGCATCGAGGTGCCCGCGGCGGCCCTGTCCGGCGGCAACCAGCAGAAGCTGGTCGTCGGCCGCGAGCTGTCCGGCAACCCGGTGCTGCTGATCGCGTCGCACCCGACCCGAGGCGTCGACGTCGGCGCGCAGGCGCTGATCTGGGAGCAGATCCGCCAGGCCCGGCACGACGGCCTCGCGGTGCTGCTGATCTCGGCCGACCTCGACGAGCTGATCGGCCTGTCCGACACCATCCGCGTCATGCTGCGCGGACGTCTGGTGAGCGAGGCCGACCCGGCCACCGTCACACCTCAGGAACTGGGCTCTGCCATGACCGGAGCGGAGGAAGCCGCGTGACCTCCTGGCGCACCAAGGTGCTGCCGCCCCTGCTGGCGATCGTCTTCTCGGTGCTGATCTGCTCGATCGCACTGCTGATCTCCGGAGCCGATCCGCTGCAGGCCTACGGCACCATGATCGGTCAGCTGTTCAAGGGCACCACCGCCGTGGACACGGTGAACCTCGCGACGGTCTACTACCTGTCCGGGCTCGCGGTGGCCATCGGCTTCCAGATGAACCTGTTCAACATCGGTGTCGAGGGCCAGTACCGCTTCGCCGCCGTCGTCGCGGCGATCGTCGGCGGGGCGGTGGTCCTGCCGCCGGTGATCCACGTCGTGTTCATCATCCTGGTCGCGCTGCTGGCCGGGGCCCTCTACGCGGCCGTGCCCGCGATCCTCAAGGTGACCCGCGGCGTCAGCGAGGTCATCTCGACGATCATGCTCAACGCGATCGTCGGCGGCATCGTGGCGTTCCTGATCAACCCCGACCAGTTCGGCGTGCTGACCGGGAACAACCTCAAGACCGAGGAGATCGCCCCGTCCGGCCGGGTGCCGAGCATCCCGCTCGGCGACGGCGAGCTGTTCGGGTTCGTGATCATCGCCGCGGCCATCGGGTTCGCCTACTGGTTCATGCTCAACCGCACCCGGTTCGGGTTCGAGCTGCGGGCCAGCGGCGAGTCGACCACGGCGGCGGCCGCGGGCGGCGTCAACGCGAAGAAGATGACGTTGATCGCGATGCTGCTGTCCGGCGCGGTGGCCGGCCTGGTCGCCATCCCCGAGCTGGTCGGCCGCGACTTCACCTACGCCATCACCTCGACCCAGGGCTACGGCTTCACCGGCATCGCGGTCGCGCTGCTGGGCCGCAACCACCCCGGCGGCATCGCGCTCGGCGCGCTGCTGTGGGCGTTCCTGGACAAGTCGGCGGTGTCGCTGGAGCAGGTCGACGTGCCGAAGGAGATCGCGACGATCATGCAGGGCGCGATCGTGCTGTCGGTCGTCGTGGCGTACGAGATCGTGAAGCGGGCCGACCTGGCCGCCGCGCAGCGCCGCGTCGGCCGCGCGCTGTCGGGCGGCCGTCCCGCTTCGGTGAGTGAAGGGGGTGCGGTGTGACGACCGCGACGGATTTGACGTCCGCGCCCCTGGTGGTGCCGCCGAGCCCGCGCAGGCGCCGCCTGCCCGCGTGGGCCCGCGCCGCCATGTGGGCGATCGGGATCGTCGCGGTGCTGTCCACCGCGTCGTACCTCACCGGGGTCAACACGCTGACCTCGACGAACACCGCGCAGACCGCTTTGCGGCTCGCGCTGCCGATCCTGTTGTGCGCGCTCGGCGGTCTGTGGTCCGAGCGCGGCGGTGTGGTCAACATCGGTCTCGAGGGCATGATGATCCTCGGCACCTGGGGTGCGGCGTGGGGCGCCTACTACGGCGGTCCGTGGGCGGGCCTCGGCGCGGCGATCTTGTTCGGCGCGCTCGGCGGTCTGCTGCACGCGATCGCGACGGTGACGTTCAACGTCAACCACATCGTGTCCGGTGTGGCGATCAACCTGCTCGGGCTCGGCGTCGCGAAGTACCTGGCGACGCTGATCTTCGAGCCGCTGTCCGGCAACCCGCGGCAGTCGCCGACGGTGCCGACGTTCGACACCTACTCGGCGACGTTCCTGTCGAACTGGCTCACCGACCTGGAGGACCAGCAGCGGGTGTTCATCTCGGACGCGGCGGGCCTGCTCAACGGGCTCGTCACCGGGGTGGCGCCGCTGACGATGATCGCGATCCTGCTGGTGCCGGTGAGCTACCTGGTGCTGTGGCGGACGCGGCTGGGGCTGCGGTTGCGGTCGTGCGGGGAGAACCCGGTGGCGGCCGAGTCGCTGGGCATCAACGTGTACGCGCACCGGTACCTGGGCGTGCTGGTTTCCGGTGGCCTGGCCGGCATGGGCGGCGCCTCGCTGGTGCTGCTGCAGGGCGGCGGCGGTTACCTGGAGAACCAGACGAACGGCCGCGGGTACATCGGCCTGGCCGCGATGATCTTCGGTAACTGGCGGCCGGGGGGCCTGCTCGGCGGCGCCGCGCTGTTCGGGTACGCGGATGGTCTGCAGCTTTCCGGCGGTGGCCGGGCGGTGCTGGCCCTGCTGTACGGCGTGGTGCTGCTGCTGTTCGTGATCGTCGTGGTGCAGCTGATCCGGCGGCAGTGGATCGCGGCGGCGCTCGGCGTGGCCGGCGCCGGTGTCCTGTACTGGATCTACTGGTCCAACGACACGCTGCCGAGCGAGCTGACCCCGTACACCGCGCACGTGGTGACGTTGATCGTGCTGGCGGTGGCGTCGCAACGGCTGCGGCCGCCGAAGGCCGACGGCGCCCGGTATCGCCGTGGCGAGGGGGACTAGTGGGCGAGATCGACTGGGAGGCGCTGCGCGCTCAGGCCGTCGAGGCGGCGAAGAGCGCGTACGCGCCCTACTCGGGGCTGCACGTCGGGGTCGCCGGGCTGGTGGACGACGGCCGGGTGGTCGTCGGCTGCAACGTGGAAAACGCTTCCTACGGGCTCGGGCTGTGCGCGGAGTGCACGATGGCCGGGCAGTTGCGGTTGAGCGGCGGCGGTCGTCTGGTGGCGGTGGCGTGCCGGTCCGGCAGCGGTGACCTGCTGATGCCGTGCGGACGGTGCCGCCAGATCATCTTCGAGCTGGGCGGCGGTTCGTGCCTGGTGGACACCCCGTCCGGGGTCCTGCCGATGACCTCGGTGCTGCCGGACGCGTTCGGGCCCGCGGACCTGCCGTGAAAGCGTTTGCGGCGGTCGACGTCATCCGGGCCAAGCGGGACGGCGGCGCGCTGAGCGACGAGCAGATCCGCTGGGTCGTGGACGCCTACACGCGTGGCGAGGTGGCCGAGGAGCAGATGGCCGCGCTGGCGATGGCGGTGTTCCTGCGCGGGATGGACGCGCGGGAGACGGCGACCTGGACCGGCGCGATGATCGACTCCGGAACCCGGCTGTCGCTGCGCGTGGACCGGCCGACCGTGGACAAGCACTCGACCGGCGGGGTCGGCGACAAGATCACCTTGCCGCTGGCCCCGCTGGTCGCCACGTGCGGCGCGGCGGTGCCCCAGCTGTCCGGCCGCGGCCTCGGCCACACCGGCGGGACGTTGGACAAGCTGGAGTCGATCCCCGGTTGGCGTGCTTCGTTGTCGGTCGACGAGATCACCGCCCAGCTGAACTCGGTCGGCGCGGTCGTCTGCGCGGCGACGTCCGGGTTGGCCCCGGCGGACCGGAAGCTGTACGCGCTGCGGGACGTGACGGGCACGGTCGAGTCGGTGCCGTTGATCGCCAGCTCGATCATGAGCAAGAAGATCGCGGAGGGCTCGGCCGGCCTGGTCCTGGACGTGAAGACGGGGTCCGGGGCGTTCATGAAGTCGCGCGAGCAGGCGTCGGAGCTCGCCAGGACGCTGGTCGAGATCGGTTCGGCGCACGGCGTGGCGACGACGGCTCTGCTGACGGACATGAACACGCCGCTGGGGTCCGCCGTCGGGAACGCGGTGGAGGTCGCCGAGGCCGTCGAGGTGCTGCAGGGCGGCGGGCCGGCGGACGTGGTCGAGCTGACGGTGGCCCTCGCGCGGGAAATGCTGGAACTCGCGGGCATCTCGGTGGACCCGGCTCGGGTGCTGGCTTCCGGTGAGGCTTACGAGACGTGGTGCCGGATGATCACTGCTCAGGGCGGCGATCCTGGCGCGCCGTTGCCGCAACCTGGGCACGTCACGGTGTTCCCCGCACCGTCCTCGGGTTATCTGTCTGTTTTGGACGCCTATGCGGTTGGCGTCGCTGCCTGGCGCCTGGGTGCCGGGCGGGCGCGTAAAGAGGATCCGGTGCAGCACGCGGCGGGTGTCCGGTGCCTGGCCAAGCCAGGCGACCAGGTGACCGAAGGACAGCCCGTGCTGGAACTGCACACGGACACCCCGGATGCGGTGCCGGCCGCACTGGAGGCGTTGAGCAAGGCGGTCCAGATCACCGACACACCCCCGGAACCGGTCAACCTGATCCTGCACCGCATCGACTGAGCGGCACGAAGCCAGAGCTAAAAACACAAGGTAGCTGGGTGGTCATCCCGTCGCCTGACACGTGACGATCACCTTGAGCCAGGGCCGCAACCCGCGCTCGGTCCGGCGGCCGAGAACACAAAGCTTGCGGCCCTGGCTCAAGGTGATATGCACAAACCGGAAGGCGACGGGATGACCACCCGGCGACCACCCGCCCAAGGTGGGACGAGGCACCCAACCCCTGGTCATCCCGGAGCCTGCCCGTCCGGCGAGGACTTCTTTTGATCTTTAAAGCCGCGCCTTCGCGCGGAAACAGCGCCTCACGGCGCTCAAATGGTCACCTTCCGACCACCCCCGCCCCCGATGCCTGATTGTGTTTCAGTCGCCGAGCAGGCGTGTCAAGGCGGGAAAGCGTGCCTTGACACGCCTGGTCGGCGACTAAAGATCGGCTGTGGATCGGGGGCGGGGGAGGTCTGGTTCGATGGTCGGTGCTGTTGCGTTGCCGGCTTGCGTGTCGCTGGTGGGGGAGGTCTGGTTGGGGTAGTCGCTTGCTTTGCGTTGCCGGCTTGCGGTTCGAACACCCCGCAGAGCCGCCCTCAGCTGGCTGCATCGTGGCCCAGGTCCACGATGCAGAACACGTTTCCCTCCGGGTCGGCCAGCACCACGAAGTCCGGGTCCTCCGGGTAGCGATCCCACTCCACCTTCGATGCCCCCAAACCCACGAGGCGGTCCACCTCGGCGGCCTGCTCGTCCGCCGACTCCACGAACAGGTCGAGGTGGATCCGCGGATGGCGCTGCACGGGGGTCTCGCTGCGCATCAGCCCCAGCACCGGACCATCGTCGCCGCTGAGGGTGCGCCAGTTCGCGTTTCCCCACTCGCTCGTCACGTGCAGGCCGAGCGCCTCCGTCCAGAACGCCTCGGCCCTCGCGAGGTCGTCGACACCGAGCACCGGGATTCCCAACCGCAACATGCCCCGAGCCTAGACACGAGAACGGCCCCGGGCATGCCGTACGCCCGGGGCCGATCCACGAGAAACTCAGGCTTCGGTGTCGTCGCCCTCGGACTTGGGCTTCACGTCGGCGTTCTTCGGCGCCCGGCCGTTGCGGGCCCGGCGCGGCTGGCGCTGCGCGGGCGGCGGCGGGGCGATCTGCGGCACCGACGGGCCGCCACCCAGCATCAGCTCCGCGAACGTCGCCATCGCCTCGTCGAGCTGGCCGCCGATGCGCCGCTCCGACTCCTCGTTGCTGCGGCGCACCAGGGAGCCCACCGAGTCGGTGTCGGGGCGGCTGGACAGCGTGCCCTCGACCCGCGAGAAACCGCTCTTGACCGCGCCGCCGAGGTCGCCGAACTGCGCGGCCACACCCTCGTCGACCTTGTCGATCCGGTTGCCCAGGTCGTCCAGGCGGCCGGTGATCTGCTCCAGCCGGGCGGACAGCGCTTCCAGCCGCTCGGTCGGGTCCAGCATCTCGCCGGTCTCGTCGATCGCGCCGCGCAGGGCCTGCGTGGCCGCCTCGACGCGCTCGCGGTGCTGGTTGTCCGCCTCGTCCACGCGGCCGCGCAGGTCGGACAGGCCGTTCTCGACCCGCTCACGCAGCTCGCCGACGCCGTTGTCCACCCGCTCGCGCAGCTCGCCCAGGCCCGAGTCGACCCGGTCGCGCAGGATGGACTCGGCCATCTCGATGCGCTCCTTCACCGGGCCGTGCACGGCCTGCGGCAGCGCCTCGAGCTTCGCGTCCTGCTTGTCCAGGTGCCCGTTCAGGTCGTCGAGGCGGCGGTGGATGTTCTCCAGCTTGTCCTCGAGCCCGTCCATCCGGCCCGCGACACCCTCGAAGCGGGCGGCCACACCGTCGAGACGGCCGTCGAGCTGGGCGAACGGCTTCGCCAGCTTGTCGACGATGCTCTCCACCGCGCGCGCCAGGTCCGCCAGCGCGTTGTCCTGCGCCTCCAGGCGCGACATGGCCTCGTCCAGGCGCTCGGCGAGCACGCCGACCTCGGTGCGGTCGGGCAGCTCCGACAGCCGCTTGCGCACGGCGCCCAACGAGTCGACCGGAGCGAGCCGCGCGTAGATGTCGTCGAGCGCGTCGAAGATCTGCTGCTGCTCGCTCTCGCGGACTTCGGCCGCGCGCACCAGCATGTTGCGCATCCGGTCGAAGGACGGAGCTCCAATGTGGTTATCAGTGGTCACTTCGGTGTCCTTCGTCGGCGGGGAAAGAGGGACGTGGGCGAAGCTTAACCATTGCGGAATTGCTCTGGGTATCGCCCCCGTAAAGGCGGGAACGTCGTGGTCACCCCGACCGGCCGAATGCGAGCCGCCGGGCGGCGGTCTGAAGCTTGACTGGAGGCTGAGAGTCGCCACCGCGCGCGTCCATGTAGGTGACCGTCGCGGGGGTACCGTCGGAGCATGTCCGACAACGCCACCAGAGTGCCCCTGACCATGGAAAACATCCGGCGGGTGCCCAAGGTCCTGCTCCATGATCACCTCGACGGAGGACTCCGTCCGGGGACCGTGATCGAACTGGCCGACGCCCTCGGGTACCGCGATCTGCCCACGACGGACGTGGCCGAGCTGAGCCGCTGGTTCCGCGACGCCGCCGACTCCGGCTCCCTGGAGTCCTACCTGGAGACCTTCGCCCACACCTGTGGCGTGATGCAGACCGAAGAAGCGCTGGTCAGGGTGGCCGCGGAGTGCGTGGAGGACCTCGCCGAGGACGGCGTGGTCTACGCCGAGGTGCGCTACGCGCCGGAGTTGTTCGTCGAGCGCGGCCTGTCGCTGGACGCGGTCGTCGAGGCCGTCCAGGCGGGGTTTGCGGAGGGTGAGCGTCGAGCCGCTCAGCAGGGAAAAGTCATCCGAATGGGTACTTTGCTGTGTGCGATGCGTCAGCACGCCCGGGCGGCCGAGATCGCCGAGATCGCAGTGCGTTACCGGGACTCCGGAGTGGCCGGGTTCGACATCGCGGGACCGGAAGCCGGATTCCCGCCCACTCGCAACCTCGACGCATTCGAATATCTGCGCACCAATAACGCGCATTTCACCATTCACGCCGGTGAGGCGTTCGGACTCGCTTCCATTTGGGAGGCGATTCAGCATTGTGGCGCCGAACGACTCGGGCACGGTGTGCGGATCGTGGACGACATCAAACGCGATCCGGACGGCACGGTCCACCTCGGCCGGCTCGCGAGCTACGTCCGCGACCGCCGCATCCCGCTGGAGATCTGCCCGTCCTCCAACGTGCAGACCGGCGCCGCGGCGTCGATCGCCGACCATCCGATCGGGTTACTCGCGGACTTGCGCTTCCGAGTGACCGTCAACACCGACAACCGGCTCATGAGCGGCTGCTCGATGTCGAGCGAGTTCGCCGCACTCGCCGACGCGTTCGGCTACGGGTGGTCCGACTTCCAGTGGTTCACGATCAACGCGATGAAGTCGGCGTTCCTCGATTTCGATCAACGGCTCGACCTGATCAACAACGTGATCAAACCGGGCTACGCCGAGTTGGTCTGAAAGCCCCTTGTGATCGTTAGCGTCGGCAAGTAAGGTCCAAGATGTAAGAACAAGCTCTCACATCTTGGGATGGTCGCGATGAGCCGGGCAGCAGGGCTGGACACGAGGAGTAGGCGCCGGTGGGGCATCCTCGCGCTCGGCCTCGCGGCCCAGACCGCGAGCTGCTCGTTCCTCTACGGCATCCCGTTCCTGGTGCCGGAGATGCGCGCGGCCGGGCTGACGCTCGCGGAGGCGGGCACGATCGTCGCCGCGCCCAGCATCGGCCTGCTGTTCACGCTGATCGTCTGGGGCGCGGCGGCCGACCGCTACGGCGAGCGCCTGGTCATGGCGATCGGCCTCGGCGCGTCGTCGGCGCTGCTGCTGGTCACCTCGCTGGCCGCGCCGTCGACGGGGGTGCTGTTCGCGTTGTTCCTGCTCGCCGGGGCGCTGACCGCGTCGGTCAACGCGGCCAGCGGGCGCGCGGTGATGGGCTGGTTCGGCCCGGACGAGCGGGGCACCGCGATGGGCGTCCGGCAGACCGCGCAGCCGCTCGGCGTCGGCGTCGCCGCGCTGGCCCTGCCGCCGCTGGCGCAGCACTGGGGCTTCCGGTCCGCGGTGCTGTTCCCGGCGGTGTTCGGGCTGGTGGTCGCCGCGCTGGTGGCGTGGCTGGTGATCGACCCGCCGCGGCCGGAGAAGAAGCCCGGTGCGCCGAAGCCGGCGTCGCCGTACCGCACGCCGACGCTGTGGCGGCTGCACGGGGCGAGCGCGCTGCTGGTGGTGCCACAGTTCGCGGTGTCCGCGTTCGCGCCGGTGTACCTGGTGTCGGCGCACGGCTGGAGTGCGCTGGCGGCGGGCTGGTTCCTGGCCGCGGTGCAGGTGCTGGGCGCGGTCGGCAGGCTGGCCTCGGGCTACTGGTCGGACCGGGTGGGCAGCCGCCTGCGCCCGATGCGGCAGCTGGCGGTGGCGAGCGCGGCGGTCATGCTGCTGGTCGCCGTCGGCGACGTGAGCTGGATGTGGGTGGTGCTGTTCGCGCTGGTCCTGGCCGCGGTGATCACGGTGGCGGACAACGGGCTCGGGTTCACCGCGTCCGCGGAGCTGGCCGGGATCGACTGGGCCGGGCGCGCGATGGGGACCCAGAACACGGCGCAGAACATCGCGGCGTCCCTCACACCACCCCTGCTGGGCCTGGTGATCGGCGACTCGCGCTACGCGCTGGCGTTCTGCGTCGCCGCGGTGTTCCCGGTGCTGGCAGTCGGGCTTACACCGGTCCGAGCCGAGACTCGGTCGTCGTGATGGCCTGACGGAGCGCTGCCCGCGCGGCGGTCAGTTCCGCCGCGCGGGCGTCCAGCTCGGTGAGCCGGGCGCGCAGGGTGTCGAGGACGCCGGGGCAGGCGTCCAGGGTGCCGTCGGGGTGGGCGCAGTCGATGATGCGGCGGATCTCCCTGGTCGGCAGGCCGACGCTGAGCAGTTCGCGGATCTGCCGCACGCGCTCGACCGCGCCGGTGTCGTACTCGCGGTAGCCGTTGTCGCGGCGCTGAGCGGTCAGCAGCCCGACGCGCTCGTAGTACCGCAGCAGCCGTTCGGTCGTCCCGGCGCGCCTGGCGAGTTCACCGATCAGCATCACTTGACCTTCCCACCATGTCAGGGATCAACACTGCCGGAAGTACCGCGATTCCCGGAGGAAGACCTTGATCATCGACGCGCACAGCCACGTTCACGACCCCGTCGAGAAGCACCTCGCCCTCCTCGACGAAGCCGGTGTCGACAAAGCGATCTTGTTCGCGACCCGTCCGCACCCCGAACGCGCGGCGACGCTGGACGAGCTGAAGGGGGAGATGGCCGTGCTGTCGCAGAGCCTGGCCGGCAGCGGCGAAGGCCGGGCCGCGGCCCTGCGCGAACTGGACGACGCGGTGGCCGCGCATCCGGACCGGTTCGTCGGCTTCGGCTCGGTGGACCTGATGCGGCCCGGGGCTGAGGTGGCGGCCGCGGTCGAGGAGGCGGGCCGGAAGTGGCGCGGCATCGGCGAGCTGACCCCGCCGCCCGGCCGCGCCGATCTGCTCGAACCGGTGCTGCGCGCGGCAGGCGACCTGCCGGTGGTGGTCCACGGCGCGGCCCCGGCCACCGCCGCCGACCTGGCGACCATCGGCGCGCTCGCCCGGAAGTACCCGCGGACGCCGCTGGTGATCAGCCAGCTCGGCGGCGAGCACTGGATCGCCGCGATCGAGCTGGTCCGCGAGACGCCCAACCTCTGGCTCGAGCTGTCGACGGCGAGCCTGGTGTTCTCCGTGCGGCTGGCGATCGCGGAGGTGCCGGACCGGACGTTGTTCGGCTCGGACGCGCCCTACGGCGATCCGGTGCCGGCCCGCGCGCTGGTCGAGCGCGTCACGCCGTCGGAAACAGCGCGCGCCGCGGTCCTCGGTGGGAACGCGGCGCGCCTGCTCGGCCTGTGAAGCGTCAGTGGACCCGGAGTCGGTTCTCGAAGGCCTCCACCAGTTTGCGCCACTCGCTCTGCTCGGTGTCGAACGGCGCGCTCGGCGCGAGCCGGCTCGGGTCCGGCTTCAGCACGAACGACACCAGCCAGCCGAGGCTCTCCGAAGTGGACAGTGCGGCGGCCACCGTGTCGTCGCCCGCCCAGTCCGCGGCGTCGGTGAGCAGCTCGACCGCCAGGTCCAGCTGCGTCGGGTCGATCGCGTCCGGGCCCTCGGCCAGGTCCTCGTCCAGGCCGGCGAGCACGTAGGTGTTCTCGGTGTCGACCTCGACCTCCAGCTCACCCGCGGTGGCCTTGGCGAGCACCTCGTCCCAAGTGGACACCTCGGCCAGGTCGTTGTCGGCGAACGCCGCGGAGTCGGCCAGCGCGCGCGCGAGCGCCTTCTCCGACTTGAACACGTCGATCCGGCCGTCGCTGCCCAGGAAGACCGGCTCGTCGTCCAGGTAGCACCGCAGCGAGTAGTACTCGTCGCCGGCGGTGATGATCTTGATCGGGTCGATGCCGACCTCGCCCCAGAACCCGACCGGGACGTCCTCTTCTTCTTCCTCGTCGTCGGAGTCGGCGCTCTCGACCGTGTCGAGGTCCTCGTCGGCCTGCTCGGACTCGACCTCGGCCTCGGCCGACTCCTCCAGGAAGGTGGCCAGCTCCTCGGCGGTCTGCTCGAGCACACCGGCGTCCACGTCCGGCACCTTGACCAGGCCGTCGATGGCGTCCAGCACGGTGTCCCACTTCTCGGACACGGCCTCGGACAGGTCGTTCCACAGGCGCTCGCCCTCGCGGCCGGTGAACGGCAGGCGGCCCTGCTCCAGCAGCGAGAAGCCCTCGGTGGCGTCGAGCACCTCGTGGACCTCGTCGAGCTCGCACACGTCGGCCAGCGAGCGCACGATGCCGACGATCTCGGCCAGCTCGCTGATCGTCCACGAGTCCGGGTCCTCGGCGACCAGCTCGGGCACGCCGACCAGGTCGTAGGAGTGGTCGTCGTCGGGGATCAGCTCCGGCACGTTCAGCGCCGGGACCGCGTTCCACGCCGGGTGGTCGATCAGGTCGTGCTGCTCGGCGGTCCGGACGAACGCGGCCAGGTGCGCGGCGTCGGGGAAGGCGTACAGATCCTCCTCGTCGCCGAGGAAGGCCTCCCACTCCTCACCGTCCTCCCGCCAGCGCGGGGCCCACAGGGTCACCAGGTCCCCCTGCGGCAGCCCGAGTTCGATCGGGACGATGTCCTGTGCCATGCCAGCCCTCCGGATTACACCTGTGTGTGGGAAGCCTACGGCTTGACGGGACCGGCCGCGATGGGCCCCATCTGCTCTCCGGCCGCGGGTGGCACGATGGTACCCACGATGACGCTCACAGACCTGCTACCAGCGGATCCGGATCCCGACACGCTGTTCGAGACGTTTTCGGCCTGGACGGCCGAACGCGGGCTCGAGCTGTACCCGGCGCAGGAAGAGGCGCTGATCGAGGTCGTCTCCGGCGCCAACCTGATCCTGTCCACGCCCACCGGCTCGGGAAAGAGCCTGGTCGCGGTGGGTGCGCACTTCACCGCGATGGCCCACGGCAAGCGCAGCTACTACACCGCCCCCATCAAGGCGCTGGTCTCGGAGAAGTTCTTCCAGCTCATCGAGATCTTCGGCGCCGACAACGTCGGGATGATGACCGGCGACTCCGCGGTCAACCCGGATGCCCCGATCATCTGCTGCACGGCGGAAATCCTGGCGAACATCGCGTTGCGGTTCGGTGCCGACGCCCCGGTGGGCCAGGTCGTGGCCGACGAGTTCCACTTCTACAGCGAGCCCGACCGCGGCTGGGCGTGGCAGGTGCCGCTGCTGGAGCTGCCGAACACGCAGTTCGTGCTGATGTCGGCCACCCTCGGTGACGTCACCTTCTTCGAGAAGGACCTGACCCGCCGCACCGGGCGCACTACCGCGGTGGTCACGTCGGCGCAGCGGCCGGTGCCGCTGACCTACCGGTACGCGCTCACCCCGCTGCACGAGACGATGACCGAGCTGCTCACCGGCGGACAGGCCCCGGTGTACGTCGTGCACTTCTCGCAGGCCGCCGCGATCGAGCGGGCGCAGGCCCTGATGAGCATCAACGTCACCACGCGCGCGGAGAAGGACGCACTCGCCGAGGCCATCGGGGACTTCCGGTTCTCCGCCGGGTTCGGCAAGACCCTGTCACGGCTGGTTCGGCACGGCATCGGCGTGCACCACGCCGGCATGCTGCCCAAGTACCGGCGGCTGGTCGAGCAGCTCGCGCAGGCCGGGCTGCTGAAGGTGATCTGCGGGACCGACACGCTCGGCGTCGGCATCAACGTGCCGATCCGCACGGTGGTGTTCTCGGCGCTGACCAAGTACGACGGGGTGCGCCAGCGGCACCTCAAGGCACGCGAGTTCCACCAGATCGCCGGGCGCGCGGGCCGGGCCGGGTACGACACCGACGGGTACGTGGTCGTGCAGGCGCCGGACCACGTGATCGAGAACGCGAAGGCGCTGCAGAAGGCGGGCGACGACCCGAAGAAGAAGCGGAAGATCGTCCGCAAGAACGCGCCGGAGGGGTTCGTCAACTGGACGGAGAGCACGTTCGAGCGGCTGATCTCGTCGCCGCCCGAGCCGCTGACGTCGAGTTTCCAGGTGAGCCACGCGATGCTGCTGAACGTGATCTCGCGGCCGGGCAACGCGTTCGAGCACATGCGGCACCTGCTGGAGGACAACCACGAGGACCGGCCGTCGCAGCGCAAGCACATCCGGCGGGCCATCGCGATCTACCGGGCGCTGGTCGCCGCGGGGGTCGTCGAGCGGCTGTCCGAACCGGACTCGACGGGCCGGATCGTGCGGCTGACGATGGACCTGCAGCTCGATTTCGCCCTGAACCAGCCGTTGTCGCCGTTCGCGCTGGCCGCGATCGAACTGCTGGACACCGAGTCGCCGACGTATGCGCTGGACGTGGTGTCGGTGATCGAGTCCACAGTGGAGAACCCGCGGCCGGTGTTGTCGCAGCAGCAGTTCAAGGCGCGCGGCGAGGCGGTCGCGGCGTTGAAGGCGGAGGGCGTCGAGTACGAGGAGCGGATGGCGCTGCTCGACGAGGTGACGTACCCGAAGCCGCTGGAGGAGCTGCTGGAGGCGGCGTACGAGACGTACCGGCGCGGGCACCCTTGGGTCGCCGACTACGAGCTGAAGCCGAAGTCGGTCGTGCGGGACATGTACGAGCGCGCGATGAACTTCGTCGAGTACATCAACTTCTATTCGTTGGCGCGGTCGGAGGGCCTGGTGCTGCGGTACCTGGCGGACACGTACGACGCGCTGCGGCGGACGGTGCCGGACGAGGCGAAGACCGAGCCGCTGGAGGACCTGATCGCGTGGCTCGGCGAGATGGTGCGGCAGGTCGACTCGAGCCTGCTGGACGAGTGGGAGGCGCTGCGGCACCCGGGGGAGGAGCCGCTGCCTGCGGAGCGGCTGCCGGAGAAGCCGCCGCCGGTCACGGGCAACGAGCGGGCGTTCCGGGTGCTGGTGCGCAACCAGATGTTCCGGCGGGTCGAACTGGCGGCCCGGCGCGCGTATGCGGAGCTGGGGGAGCTGGACGCGGCGTCCGGCTGGAACGACATCGAGTGGGAAGCCGCGCTCGAGGCCTACTACGAGCAGCACGACCGGATCGAAACCGGCGCGGACGCCCGCGGCCCGGCGATGCTGATCATCGAGAAGGAGCCCGAGGTCTGGCGGGTGAGGCAGATCTTCGACGACCCCGAGGGCGACCACGACTGGGGCATCAGCGCCGAGGTGGACCTCCCGGCCTCCGACGAGGCCGGCGCAGCGGTGGTCCGCGTGACGGCGGTGGACCAGCTCTGAGGCCGGTCGCCGCACCGGGCGGCGCCAGCCGCGCCGGACGGCATTAGTCGCGCCGGGCACCGCCAGCCGCACCGCGGGCAGCACCGTCCACACCAGGCACCGCCAGCCGCGCCGCACGGCATCAGTCGCGCCGGGTGGCGTCAGCCGCGCCGGGCGAGATGCTCCCCGGCGCGGCTGGGGTGCCCGGCGCGCGGCGGACGGTGTTGCCCGGCCTGGTCCGGAGCTACTCGGATTTCCGTCTGGCGCGGCTCGCCTCGGCGTGCTCCCGCCGTATGCCCGGTGGTTCCTGGCCGCGGCAGGCCGCGGCCAGGAGCCACTCGTCAGCGCCGGTGCCGGGGGCCGGTGTCGAGCGGGCCGGGCTCGGGTGCCGCGGTCTCCGGGTAGCGCGGCAGGCCCGCGAACGTGCCCTGCTGCTGCGGGACCGCGGGCTGTTGCGGCGGCGGGTCCTGGTCGGTCTGGGGGAACGGCTCCGGGTTGCGGCGGTAAGCCGGCGTCGGTGTCGTGGGCGCGACGTCCATCGGCGAGGCGACCTGCGCCTCGCCTGCGGCGTAGACGGGCTGCCGCGCGGGCGCGTAGGGCTGCGCCGGGGACGGGATTTCGGGGGCGGGGTGTGCCCCGGAGGGCGCGTCCGTGCTCGCCCACGCCTGTGCCGCCGACGGCACGTCCCCGGAGGCGGGTGATTGGCCGGCGGGCTGGCCGTCCGCGGAGCCGTATGCCGGCCGCGTCCCATCCGCGGCCGCGTAGCTGGACGGCATGTCGCTGGAGCTGGAGGTCGCCGACCTGCTCTCGCCGGAGGCCATCTCGCCGGAGGCGTAGCCGGGCTGTGTTCCGGCGGGCATCTCGCCGGAGGTGAACGCCGTCGACCGGCCATCGCCGGAGCCGTAGCCGGGCTGTGTTCCGGCGGGCATCTCGCCGGAGGCGAACGCCGTCGACCGGCCATCGCCGGAGCCGTAGCCGGGCTGTGTTCCGGCGGGCATCTCCCCAGAGGTGACGGCCGCTGACCGGCCATCGCCGGAGCCGTAGCCGGGCTGTGCTCCGGAAGCCATGTCGCCGGAGGCGAACGCCGCCGACCTGCCATCGGCGGAGTGTGCTCCGGCGGGCATCTCCCCGGAGGTGTAGCTGGGCTGCGCCCCCGCGGGCATGTCACCGGAGGCGAACATCGCCGACCTGCCATCGCCGTACTGAGCCCCGCCGGGCATCTCGCCAGAACCGTAAGCCGCTCCCGTCGAGCTGTGCGCCGGCGCGGGCTGGTTCTCCGCGGAAGACGGCCAAGACGTGTACGACGGCATCGGCACGTCGGCCGGCGTCTTGCTGACCGGCCGTCGCGGGTCGGGCATCGGCGCGGCTGCCTCCTGCCGGTGGGCCCCGTCCATGGCGGCCGCGGGCGGGCGCTCGACCTGCGGGTTCTGCCCCGGCAGGATGTCCATCGGCGATCCACCGCGCGGCGCCGGGGCCTGGTGACGGCCCTGGGCCACCTCGTCCTCGCCGGAGTAGCCGGCCAGCGGATTCTTGGCGTTGCGCTTCGGCCCGCGCCGCGTCAGCCCCACCAGGCCGAAGAGGCCCAGCAACCCCAGCAGTCCCCACAGCCCCGGCGGCATGTTCCTGAGCTGCTCCTGCGCGAGCACGGTTTCGGCCGGCGCGGCGTTCGCCACCGCCGGACCGAACGGCAGGAGGACGCACACCGCGGCGGCGACCGTCCCGAGGCGGGCCCTGTCAGGCATTACGGCTCACTCCCCTGGTTGTCGTGACGCCACGATGTACCCGCGCCACCCGAGTCCAGACCAGACACCGACCTAGTGGGTGACCTGCACCACCTGCGCGAGTGACTTCTCTTGCGACGCCGGAATCGTCGGACTCCGCGTGTAATCTGCGGCCATGGGGCTTCGCGCACGTGTGGTTTCCTGGGTGGGCCGCCGTTACCTCGCCAGAGCGCAGAAAAAGGGCTTCGACCTCTCGGTCCTGCCGGATTCCGCGCTCATGCCGTTGCGCCGCGACGGCCTGGACCCCGTGCCCGAGCTGGGCGCGACCAGGGCGGAGGCGCCGGTCAGCCGGTTGCCGCTGCCCTTCGGCATCACCGCGTGGCTGGTCACCGGGTACGGCGAGGCGAAGGAAGTGCTCGCGGCCACGGACAAGTTCAGCAACGACTACACCAACCTGGTCGGCAAGGCGGGGCTTTCCGCCGAGCAGAACCCCGGCGGGCTCGGGTTCGCGGACCCGCCGGACCACACGCGCCTGCGCAAGATGCTGACGCCGGAGTTCACGATGCGGCGGCTGAACCGCCTCACGCCGCGCATCGACGAGATCATCGCCGAGCAGCTCGACGCGATGGAGAAGGACGGCGGCACCGTCGACCTGATGCAGTCGTTCGCGCTGCCGATCCCGTCGCTGACGATCTGCGAACTGCTCGGGGTCTCCTATGAGGACCGTGACGACTTCCAGCGGCTGAGCACGGTCCGGTTCGACCTGTTCGCCGGGGCGGGCGCCTCGTTCGGGGCGATCTCGGAGTCACTGTCCTATTTGCTCGAAATCGTGAAGAAGCAGCGCGCGGAGCCCGGCGACGGCCTGCTCGGCATGCTGGTCAAGGAGCACGGCGACAACATCTCCGACCAGGAGCTGGCCGGCCTCGCCGACGGTGTGCTGACCGGCGGCCTGGAGACCACGGCGAGCATGCTGGCGCTTGGCGCGATCGTGCTGCTGCGGGACCGGCGGACGTTCGAGCTGGTGCGGGACTCCGACGACGCGGCGCGTGATTTCGTCGAGGAGCTGCTGCGGTACCTGACGGTGGTGCAGGTGGCGTTCCCGCGGTTCGCGCGGGAGGACGTCACGGTCGGCGGGCAGGAGATCGCGAAGGGCGACATCGTGTTCGTGTCGCTGAGCGGGGCCAACCGGGACGCCGCCCTCGGCGACGACATGGAGTCCTTCGACCCCGCCCGCCCGGCGACGCAGCACCTGGCATTCGGCTGGGGCGCGCACCGGTGCATCGGGGCGGAGCTGGCGCGCATGGAGTTGCGTGCCGCGTACCCGGCGCTGGTGCGGCGCTTCCCCGACCTGCGGCTGGACGTCGAGCCGGAGCAGCTGAGCTACCGCCGGACGTCGATCGTCTACGGCGTGGACACGCTGCCGGTGCGGGTGAAGTAACCCGCTCGTCTCAGCCCTGTCGGAGGCGTAGCACGCCTTCGGCGGCAGGCGTGTCCGTGATGAGCGTCGACACCAGTCCCGACCGCAGCACGGCGTCGATGGCCGCCGCCTTCGGCGCCGTGTAGCCGAGGGCGATCACCTCGGGCACCTTCAGCAGCTCCGCCGTGTCGATCGCCAGCACGTGGTGCGCCAGCCCGGTCGACAGCGGCTTCCCCTCGCCGTCGAACAACCGCGCCGCGACCTCCGCCCGCGCGCCCCGCGCGGTGATCGCCTCGCGTTCGGCCGGGGACACCGCGTCGTACACCGTCGACTCGCCCGGTAGCCACGCCCCGATGCTCACCACGGCCTTCGTCAGGCGCGGGAACTGCGCGAACGTCTCCGCGATGCCCGGCTGCCGTCGCAGGATCTCCGTCGTCCGGCGGTCCGGCAGCACCAGCGGCCCGTAGATCGGGTACGCGTCCCCACCCGACACCTCCGCCACCTGCCGCACCGTCTCCACCGACCGGTCCCGCATGTCCATCCCGGCCTGCACGCCGCACAACTGCACGATCGGGCACTTCGGCAGCCGCCGCACCGCCGCCGCCATCGCGTTCACCGACCGCGCCCAGGACAACCCGACCACGTCGTCCTCGGTGACCGTCTCCGACAACAGCTGCGCCGCGAAGGCCCCGATCTGCCGTCGCACCTGTGGGCGTGGCCCGGTGCTCGCCGCTCGATTGAGCACAAACGCCTGCCGCAGCCCGTACGCCGACCGCAGCTCGTCGGACAGCCGCACGTCGACCGGCGCGGGGGGAGCGAACTCCACCCGCACCAAACCCTGGGACAACGCCGCGTCGATCAGCCGCGCCACCTTGAACCTGCTGATCCCGAAGTCGGCCGCGATTTCGATCTTGGACTGCCCCAGCACGTAGAACCGGTGCGCCACCAGCGTCGCGGTGAGCCCGTCCAGCATGCCAGCTTCGCTCATCTGAGCACTATAGCGCCAGCTCCGTTGACGAGAAACCACCAAAACCCCTCTAATGCATGACCAGACATGTGACCACAAAGTCGTGAGGCGCTCAGATGAGCGCAGGAAGAGGTGAGACGGCATGCGGGCCGCCATCGTCGATCAGCCGGGTTCCATCAGGGTCGGCGAGGTTCCCGATCCCACGCCAGGGGAGCGCGACGTCGTCATCAAGGTCGGCGCGTGCGGCATCTGCGGCACGGACCTGCACATCGCCGACGGGCACTTCCCCCCGACGCCCTACCCGATCGTCCCCGGCCACGAGTTCGCCGGCGAAATCGTCGAGATCGGCAAGAACGTCCCCGGCGGCTGGCAGGTCGGCGACCGGGTGGCCGTCGACCCCTCCCTGTTCTGCGGCTACTGCGACCCGTGCCGCGCCGGCCACGGCAACCTCTGCGCGAACTGGGGCGCCACCGGCGACACCGTCGACGGCGCCTTCGCCGAGTACGTGAAGGTGCCCGCGAGCACCTGCTACCGCCTGCCCGACCACCTGTCCTGGCAGGAGGGCGCCCTCGTCGAGCCGGTGTCGTGCGCGGTGCACGGCGTCCGGCGCATCGGGGTCGAAGCGGGTGAGCACTTCCTGGTCGTCGGCGCCGGGACCATGGGCCTGGTCATGCAGATGCTCCTGCAGCGGGCCGGCGCGCGGGTCACGGTCGTCGACCGCAACGCGTCCCGCCTGCCGCGGGCGAAGGACCTCGGTGCGCACGCCGTCGCCGCCGATGTGTCCGAACTGGACGGTGAGCGGTTCGACGCGGCGGCCGACTGCACCGGTGCGGCCCCGGCGATCGAGGCCGCGTTCGACGCGCTGCGCCGCGGCGGGCGTCTGCTCGTCTTCGGCGTCGCCCCGGCGGAGGCACGTGTCGCGCTTTCGCCGTTCCGGATCTACAACGACGAGATCACGGTGGTGGGATCGATGGCTGTTCTGCACTCCTACGGTGCCGCGCTGGACCTGGTGGCCTCCGGCGCGATCGACACGAAAGCCCTCCTGACCGACGCGTTGCCGCTGGAGCGGTTCCCCGACGCGCTGGACCTGATGCGCAGTGGTGCGGGTCTGAAGGTGCAGGTGCTGCCGGGGGCCACGGATGCGTAAGCGGCTGGCACTCCTCGCGGTCGCCGCGCTGCTGACCCTGACCGGCTGCGCGGGCGCCGGCGCGCTCGGCGCGGGCGGCAACACGCTGGTCATCGCGATCGTGGCGAACCCGCAGATGAACGACGCGATTTCGCTGTCGCACGAGTTCGAGGCGGCGAACCCGGGCGTCAAGCTCAAGTTCGTGTCGCTGCCGGAGAACCAGGCGCGCGCGAAGATCACCGCCTCGACCGCCACCCAGGGCGGCGAGTTCGACGCGGTGATGATCAGCAACTACGAGACCCCGCAGTGGGCGGCCAACGGCTGGCTGGAGAACCTGCAGCCCTACATCGACGCCAGCCCCGGCTACGACCCGGCCGACTTCATCCCGAGCATCCGCGACTCGCTGTCCTACCAGGGCTCGATGTACGCGGTGCCGTTCTACGGCGAGTCGTCGTTCCTGGCCTACCGCAAGGACCTGTTCGAACAGGCCGGGCTGACCATGCCGGAGCACCCGACGTGGCAGCAGATCGCCGACTTCGCCGCGAAGCTGGACAACAAGCAGGCCGGTGTCGCCGGCATCTGCCTGCGCGGCAAGCCCGGCTGGGGCGAGAGCCTCGCGCCGTTCACCACCGTCGCCAACACCTTCGGCGCGCAGTGGTTCGACCAGGACTGGAACGCGAAGCTGGACACGCCGGAGTTCCGCGCGGCCGCGAACTTCTACGTGAACCTGGTCCGCGAGCACGGCGAGGTCGGCGCTTCCAGCGCCGGGTTCTCCGAGTGCGGCACGCGCTACGGCCAGGGCCAGGCCGCGATGTGGTACGACGCGACCGTGATGGCCGGGACCAACGAGGACCCGGAGTCGAGCAAGGTCGTCGGCAAGTCCGGCTACGTCGCCGCGCCGGTGGTGAAGACCGAGGCGAGCGGCTGGCTCTACACCTGGGCGCTGGCGATCCCGAAGGTCGCGAAGAACAAGCAGGACGCCTGGAAGTTCCTGCAGTGGATGACGAACAAGGAGTTCGTGCAGACCGTCGGCAAGACCTACGGCTGGAACCGGGTCCCGCCGGGCTGCCGGTTCTCCACCTACCGGATCCCCGAGTACGCCGAGGCCGCGAAGGCCTACGCCCAGCCGACGCTGGACGGCATCGACGCGGCCGACCAGCGCAAGGTGATGACGCAGCCGGTGCCCTACCCGGGCATCCAGTTCGTGGGCATTCCCGAGTTCCAGGACCTGGGCACCCGGGTCAGCCAGGAGCTCTCGGCCGCGATCGCCGGTCAGATCACCGTCGACGAGGCCATCGAACAGTCGCAGGAGTACGCGCAGACCGTCGGCGATTCCTACCGGGAGACGAAATGACCGCCGTTGCGCCCACTATCGCAAGTGGACAGAGAGTCGAAGCGAAACCGGAGAAGCGCAAGGGCACCGGAGCCTGGGCCCGCCGGGCGCCCCTGCTGCCCGCGCTGTTGTTCACCATCGTGGTGACCCAGATCCCGTTCATCCTCACAGTGGTCTACTCGTTCCAGTCGTGGAACCTCGTGCGTCCGGGGTCGCAGCACTTCGTGGGGTTCCAGAACTACGCCGACGTGTTCGCCGACTCGCAGTTCCGCGGCGCGATGCTCAACACCGTCGTCCTGACCGTGGTGTGCGTGTTCGTCGCGCTGCTGCTCGGGCTCGGCCTGGCGCTGCTGCTGGACCGCAAGTTCCTCGGCCGCGGCGTGGTGCGGACGCTGCTGATCACGCCGTTCCTCATCCTGCCCGCGGCAGGCGCGCTGCTGTGGAAGACGACGATGTTCGACCCGACCTACGGGCTGCTCAACTTCGTCTTCGGCGGCGAAACCGACTGGCTGTCGGAGTTCCCGCTGGCCTCGGTCATGGCCCAGATCGTGTGGCAGTGGACGCCGTTCATGATGCTGCTGATCCTGGCCGGCCTGCAGAGCCAGCCGAAGGACGTGCTGGAGGCCGCGCAGGTCGACGGCGCGGGCCGGTGGCGGACGTTCGCGTCGATCACGCTGCCGCACCTGTCCCGGTACCTGCAGCTGTCGGTGCTGCTGGGCGCGATCTACATCGTGAACAGCTTCGACGCGATCTTCCTGATGACCCAGGGCGGTCCGGGCACCGCGAGCACGAACCTGCCGTATTACATCTACCAGCGGGCCTTCCAGGGCTTCGACATCGGCCAGTCCTCGGCGATGGGCGTGATCGTGGTGGTCCTGACGCTGATCGTCGCGACCTTCGCGCTGCGCCTGATGTTCCGCGC
The DNA here is from genome assembly GCF_000473265.1 of Amycolatopsis thermoflava N1165. NCBI lineage: Bacteria > Bacillati > Actinomycetota > Actinomycetes > Pseudonocardiales > Pseudonocardiaceae > Amycolatopsis > Amycolatopsis thermoflava. The sequence continues at coordinate 4,962,177 of NZ_KI421511.1, read as the reverse complement.
GTTCGACGTGAGCAAGGGGGTCGTGAAGTGAGCACCCTGCGCAGGCGGCTCGGTCCCGCCTCACTGACCACCGCGACGTGGGTGGTCGCGATCCTCTTCGTGTTCCCGCTGATCTGGATGGTGCTGACCGCCTTCAAGCAGGAGGCCGACGCCTACACCGATCCGCCGCGGATCGCGTTCACCCCGACGCTGGACCAGTTCGCCAGCATCTTCGAGCGCGGGTTCCTGCCCTACCTGGGCAACTCCGCGTTCGTGACGATCCTGTCCACGCTGATCGTGCTGCTCCTGGGCGTCCCGGCGGCGTACGCGCTGTCGCTCGCCCCGGTGCCCAAGACCAGCAACGTGCTCGGGTTCTTCCTGTCCACGAAGATGCTGCCGGTCGTGGCCGCGATCATCCCGCTGTACGTCATCTCGCAGCGAACTCAGCTGCTGGACAACGTGTGGGCGCTGGTCATCCTCTACACGGCGATGAACCTGCCGCTGGCGATCTGGATGATGCGCTCGTTCTTCCTCGAGGTGCCCACCGAGATGATCGAGGCCGGGCGCGTCGACGGGGCGAGCCTCCCGACACTGCTGTACCGGGTGATCCTGCCCGTGGTCGCGCCCGGCATCGCGGCGACCGCGTTGATCTGCGTCATCTTCTCGTGGACCGAGTTCTTCTACGCGGTCAACCTGACGGCGGCGCGGGCCGGCACGGTGCCGGTGTTCCTCGTCGGCTTCATCACCAGCGAGGGCCTGTACTGGGCGCAGCTGTCGGCGGCCGCGCTGCTGGCCTCGCTGCCGGTGATGATCGTCGGGTGGATCGCGCAGAACCACCTGGTCCGCGGCCTGTCGATGGGCGCGGTGAAGTAGCTACTCCTGCAGGGACAGCGCCATGGCGGGGCACAGCTTGACCGCTTCGCGGGCGCTGTCCACCTGCCCGCCCTCGGGGTGTTCGACCAGGACCACGACCGTGCCGTCGTCGTCCTGGTCGAACACCGCCGGGTCGGTCAGCACGCACTGGCCCGCGCCGATGCAGAGATCGGTGTCCGCGACGATGCGCATGGCTCCTCCTACCAGGTCACCGGGAACTCGTGGATACCGTAGACGCTCGCGTCGTCCTTGAACGGCAGGGAGTCCAGCGGCACGGCAGGCCGCAGGCCGGGGATCCGCCGGAACAGGGTGTCGAACACGATCTGCAGCTCCATCCGCGCGAGGTTCTGGCCGAGGCACTGGTGCGCGCCGAAGCCGAACGCGAGGTGGTGCCGCGCGCCCCGCTCGATGTCCAGCTCCTCGGGGTGGTCGAACGCGTCCGGGTCGCGGTTGGCGAGGTTGCTCAGCGGCACCACGCCCTCGCCGGCCTTGATGAGCACGCCGCCGAGCTCGACGTCCTCCACCGCCACGCGGGAGACCGCGAACTCGGCGATCGTGAAGTACCGCAGCAGTTCCTCGACCGCGGGCAGTGTCTTCGACGGGTCCTCCTGGATCTTCCGGATGTCCTCCGGGCGCTCCAGGAACGCCATGGTGCCCAGCGAGATCATGTTCGCTGTGGTCTCGTGCCCGGCGACGAGCAGCAGGAACGCCAGGCTGACCAGCTCTTCGCGGTCGTCCTGCTTGTCGAGCTGGCGGCTCAGCAGGTCGTCGGCCGGTTCCTGCGCCTTCCGCTCGATCAGCTCGCCCAGGTAGTCGCGCAGCGCGTCGATCGACGCCTTGCGTTCCGCGGGCGGCGTGACCCGGCTGAGCAGGCGGGACGAGTGCAGCTGGAAGAACTCGTGGTCGGCGTACGGGACGCCGAGCTGCTCGCAGATGACCAGTGACGGCACCGGCAGGGAGAGCGCTTTCACCAGGTCGGCCGGTTTGGGGCCGGCGAGCATCGCGTCGATGTGCTGGTCGACGATCTCCTGGATGCGCGGGCGCAGCGCCTCCATCCGCCGCACCGTGAACTCGCCGACCACCTTGCGCCGTGCCGGGCCGTGTTCCGGCGGGTCCATGCCGATCAGCGACGCGCGGAAGCCGGTGTTGATCCGCTGTCCCTTGACCAGCAGCGGGAAGTTCGGGTTGCGCCGGTCGGAGCTGAACCGCGGGTCGGTCAGCATCGCCCGGATGTCCTCGTGCCGGGTGATCGCCCACGCCGTCTCGCCGCTGGGCAGCGTCACCCGCTGGATCGGCGCCTCGTCCCGCAGTCTGCGGTGCTCATCCGGCGGCGCGTACGGGCAGCCGCGGGTGATGGGCAGTGTGGCGGGAAGCTGAGCGGTCACGGTGTTGCCCCCAATCCGGACAAATGTGGAAGGATGTCGTCCACTTATCGCCAACGTACTGATGTGGAAGTTTTTCGTCCACCTGCGTTCGGGTGAGAGAATCTCGCGGGGGTGACGGAGAGGAACGACATGACGGCTTCGGAAACGCGGCTGCGCGCGGACGCCCAGCGCAACCGCGACCAGATCGTCGCCGCCGCCCGCCAGGTGTTCGCCGCAGCGGGACCGGACGTGCCGATGGAGGAGATCGCACGCGCCGCGGGAGTCGGCGTCGGCACGCTCTACCGGCGCTTCCCCGACCGGGAGGCGCTGATCCGGGCCGTCGCGCGGGAGAGCTTCGCGCAGGTCCTCGCCGACGCGCGGGAAGCCGCGGCCGAGGAACCCTCGGCGTTCGACGCGCTGGTGCGCGTCGTCGGGCGGTCGCACCAGCTGCAGGCCAGCGTCCAGCTCGCGCTGGTTTCCGAGCGGGCGAGGGAAATCCTCAAGGGCGACCCGGAAACCGCCGCGTCCCGCGACGCGCTGATCGCCGAGCTGGACGCGATCGTGCAGGCGGCGCAGGCCGAGGGGTCGATCCGCGCCGACGTCGGGACCGGCGACGTCGCCATCCTGTTTTCCCTGGTGCTGCGCCAGCCGCCGGCGGTGGACGACCCCGCGCTGCTGGCCTTCGAACGCGCCGCGGCGATCATGCTGGACGGGCTCCGGTCGAGCCCCGGAAGCCCGTTGCCGGGCCGTCCGATCACCGGCGAGGACCTCCGGATTTCTTGACGGGTACCGGTATGGTGCTCGCGATGGTGATGCCTCCGCCCCGCCTCGACCTGGCGCGCTACCGCGCCCCGGTCTGGGCCGACGTGCCTGCGCGCGCCGGGCGGAAGGTGCGGCTGCGGGTGATCACGCCGGCCGATCAGCGCAGGCTGGCCGGGTTCGACCGGGAGGCCGCGGACACCCGCCGCGTCGGGGAGTACCGGCACTGGGCGGCGCACCGCGCCGAAGCCGACTTCCACTTCGCGATCGAGACCCTGCGCGGCGGTCTCGTGGTGGGCTCGCTGTCGGCCACCGAGGCGGATTCCCCGGACCGGTTCAGCTACGGCATCGGGATCGGGCCGCAGCACCGGCGCTGCGGTTACGCGGGCGACGCGGTGATCACGTTGCTGCGCTTCATGTTCGGTGAGCGCGGCTACCGGAAGTGCGAGGTCAGCATCTACGGCGGCAACGTGGCGTCGCTGTCGATGCACGCCGGGCTCGGCTTCCGCGAGGAGGGCCGCGTCCGGGACACCGAGCTGTCCCGCGACGGCGTCAAGTACCTGGTGCTGATGGGCATCACGGACACCGAGTTCGCGGAGATCCACCCGGACTTCCCGGCCACCAGCCCGCGGGGACGCCACTGGCGCCCCCGCGGACGGCACCGCGACCGCTAGTCCGGCCGCGTGACCGCCGGACCGCCCGGCAGCCACGCGGCCGCGCCGCTAAACACCCATCGGGTGCCAGACGGTCTTCGCCTCCAGGTAGCGCCGCAGCCGGGCGATGTCCGGGCGCTGCGTCCAGTCCGGCTCGTCCGCGGGCACGGCCAGCACGCGCTTCACCGTCCCGGCCGCCTCGCGCGCCAGTTCCGCGCGGTCCTCGGCGCCCGTCGGGTCCAGCGCGTTCACGTCGCCGTGCGAGGCCAGCCACGGGCCGAGCTCCGCGGCGCGCCCGGTGAGGATGTTGGCCACCCCGCCCGGCAGGTCGGACGTCGCCAGCACCTCGGACAGCGTGATCGCGGGCAGCGGCCGCTCCGCGCTGCTCACCACGACCGCCGTGCAGCCGGTCGCCAGCGCCGGCGCCAGCACGCTCACCAGCCCGAGCAGCGATGACTTCTGCGGCGCGAGGATCCCGACCACCCCGGTCGGCTCCGGCACGGTGAACGAGAAGTACGGCCCGGCGACCGGGTTCGCCGCGCCCAGCACGCTCGCCACCTTGTCCGTCCACCCCGCGTACCAGACCCAGCGGTCGATCGCGGCGTCCACGACCGCCTCGGCGCGACGCCCGGACAACCCCTCGGCGGCCCCGACCTCGGCGACGAACTGGTCGCGGCGCCCCTCCAGCACCTCCGCGACCCGGTACAGCACCTGCCCGCGGTTGTAGGCGGTCGCACCCGACCAGCCGGGGAACGCCTTGCGCGCGGCCACCACCGCGTCCCGCACGTCCTTGCGCGAGGCGTGCGCGGCGTTGGCGAGGAAGTTGCCCTTGCTGTCGGTCACCGGGTACACCCGGCCGGACTCCGAGCGCGGGAACTTGCCGCCGATGAACAGCTTGTACGTCTTCGCGACGGTCACGCGCTCAGACACTGAGGTACCCCTCCAGACCGGTGCGGCCACCCTCGCGGCCGAAGCCCGACTCCTGGTAGCCGCCGAACGGCGCCGCCGGGTCGAAGCGGTTGAACGTGTTGGCCCAGACCACCCCGGCGCGCAGCCGGTTCGCCGTCCACAGGATCCGCGAGCCCTTCTCGCTCCAGATCCCGGCGGACAGCCCGTAGGGCGTGTTGTTGGCCTTCGCGACCGCCTCGTCCGGCGTGCGGAACGTGAGCACCGACAGCACCGGCCCGAAGATCTCCTCGCGCGCGATCCGCATCGACTGGTGCACGCCGGAGAACACCGTGGGCGCGAAGAAGAACCCGCGGTCGGGCACCGGGCACGGGCTGGTCCACCGCTGCGCGCCCTCGGCCTCGCCGGAGTCGGCCAGTTCGCGGATCCTGGTCAGCTGCTCGGCCGAGTTGATCGCGCCGACGTCGGTGTTCTTGTCCAGCGGGTCGCCCAGCCGCAGTGTGGAGATCCGGTGCCGCAGCTTGTCCAGCAGCTCCTCGGCGACGGATTCCTGCGCGAGCAGCCGCGAACCGGCGCAGCACACGTGGCCCTGGTTGAAGAAGATGCCGTTGACGATGCCCTCGACGGCCTGGTCCAGCGGCGCGTCGTCGAAGACCACGTTCGCGGCCTTCCCGCCCAGCTCCAGCGTGAGCCGCTTGGGCGTGCCCGCGACCTGGCGCTGGATGAGCTTGCCGACCTCGGTCGAGCCGGTGAACGCGATCTTGTCGATGCCCGGGTGCTCGACCAGCCGTGCGCCGACGTCCCCGGCGCCCGGCAGGATGTTCACCACCCCCGGCGGCAGCCCGGCCTGCTGGCAGATCTCGCCGAACACCAGCGCCGTGAGCGGGGTCGTCTCGGCCGGCTTGAGCACCACGGTGTTGCCGGTGGCCAGCGCGGGCGCGATCTTCCACGCCAGCATCAGCAGCGGGAAGTTCCACGGGATGATCTGCCCGGCGACGCCCAGCGGCTTCGGGTCCGGCCCGTAGCCGGCGTAGTCGAGCTTGTCGGCCCAGCCCGCGTGGTAGAAGAAGTGCGCCGCGACCAGCGGCAGGTCCGAGTCGCGGGACTCCTTGATCGGCTTGCCGTTGTCCAGCGTCTCCAGCACAGCCAGCTCACGCGAGCGTTCCTGGATCAGCCGCGCGATGCGGAACAGGTACTTCGCGCGCTCGCTGCCCGGCATCGGGCCCCACGTCTTCTCGAACGCCTTGCGCGCGGCCTTCACCGCGGTGTCGATGTCGGCGGCGCTCGCGGTCGAGACTTCGGCGAGGACCTCCTCGGTGGCCGGGTTGACGGTCTTGAGCGGCTCGCCGCCGCCGTCGACGAACTCGCCGTCGATGAACGGCCGGTAGCTGGGCTTGAGGTTCGCCAGGTCGCGCGACTCGGGCGCGGGCGCGTACTCGAAGGCAGGCATCAGTCCACCGCCACGTAGTCGGGGCCGCTGTAGTGGCCGTCGTGCTGGGTGCGCCGCTGCAGCAGCAGGTCGTTGAGCAGGCTGGACGCGCCGAAGCGGAACAGCTCCGGCGTGAGCCACTGCTCGCCCGCGACCTCGTGCACGGCGACGAGGTACTTGATCGCGTCCTTGGTGGTGCGGATGCCGCCGGCCGGCTTGACACCGCGCAGCTCGCCGGTGGTGGTGAACCAGTCGCGGACGGCCTGCAGCATCACGTGCGTGACGGGCAGCGTCGCGGCGGGGGAGACCTTGCCGGTGGAGGTCTTGATGAAGTCGCCGCCCGCCAGCAGGGCCAGCCAGGAGGCGCGGCGCACGTTGTCGTAGGTGACCAGCTCGCCGGTCTCCAGGATGACCTTCAGGTGCGCGTCGCCACAGGCGGCCTTGACGGCCTGGATCTCCTCGAACACCTCGCCGTAGCGGCCTTCGAGGAACGCGCCCCGGTCGATCACCATGTCGACCTCGGTCGCGCCGGACTCCACGGCCAGCGCCACGTCGGCGAGCTTCACCTGCCGGGACGACCGCCCCGACGGGAAGGCCGTGGCGACGCTCGCGACGCCGATGCCGGTGCCCTTGAGCCCGTCGACGGCCGTCGCGACGAGGTCCGGGTACACGCACACCGCGGCGACCTGCGGCGTGTCCGGCCGCTCCGGGTCGGGACGCCGCGCCTTCGCGGTCAGCGCGCGGACCTTGCCGTGCGTGTCGGCGCCCTCGAGCGTGGTGAGGTCGACCATCGAGATCGCGGTGTCGATGGCCCAGAGCTTGCTGGACTTCTTGATGCTGCGGGTGGCCAGGGCGGTGGCCCGGGCTTCGACCCCGACCTGGTCCACACCGGGCAGGCCGTGCAGGAAGCGCCGGAGGCTCGCGTCGTCGCGGGTGGCGTCGGCGAGAGCGGCCGGCAGGGTGGGTGCGCTCACCCGCCCAGGCTAGCTGGGCTGCCGCGGGAATGGCCGCACCTCCTCCGCGCCCGGAGGAGGTGCGGCCTGCGGGCGGAGCTACGGGTGCGGCCCCGCCCGGTCGACGAGCCCGCCGGCGAGCAGCGCCGTCCCGGACGCGCGGCCGTATCCGTCGGCAGGGTCTCCAGGTAGTCGTAGGTGGTGTTGTACAGCGAGGCTTCGCCGATCTGCAGGAGATCGTCCCGGGTCTCCGGGGCGCCGCTTGTCGAACGCGACGAGCATCGTCTGGGTCAGCCCTCGATCTGCCCCTGGCCCTTCCGCGGCTTGCGCACGACCGTGACCGCGCCCCAGAACGCGAGCCCGGTGACCTTGACGACCGGCGCGCCCGGCGGCGGGGGCTGCGTGGACGCGCCGCCGCGGTCCTGGCTCTCGAACGCTCCCATGAAACCGACGCCGGTGACCTCGACGATGATGTCGTCGGGCACCACGATGTCGATGCCGCCCATGATCGCGACGGCGGTGATGGTGGTGTGCCGTTCGCTGAACCGGGCGCTGCGCAGGTCCATCTCGACGCCGCCCCAGAACGCGACGCTGGTGTGCTCCGGCGGCACGGTCCACGGGCCTTTGCGGTTGACGCCGGACATGACGGCGACGGAGGCCTTCGAGCCGGGCACCCCGCCGATCCGGTCGTCCGGGGTGAGCGCACGCGGCGCGGCGGGCTGCACGGCAGCCGATGACACCCCCGGCAGGTCCGCGACCGGCGGCTCCAGTTCGGCGAGCGTCTTGGCGGCGTACACGGTGTCGAGCCGCTCTTCCAGTTCCTGCACGGTGATCCGCCCCTCGGCGAGCGCGTTGTGCAGGATCTGCGCGACCCGTTCCCGGTCCGCGTCGGAGGCCCGCATCGGCGGGCGCTCGGGGGTCCCAGGCTGTTCCACCGCGCGAGCCTATCGGGGTGCGCCTGCTTCCGGGTCACCTTCCGGAGACTGTTCCGGCGTGCTACCCAGGTCCGCGGCCGATTCCCAGCGCCGCGACCGCGGTGCGCATCCGGACCACCCCCGTTGTCGGCTACCGTGACGCTCCATGGACGTGCTTGTCGTCGATCACCCGCTGGCCAAGGCCAGGCTGTCGACCATGCGTGACGCCCGCACGGACAGCGCGGCCTTCCGGGCGGCCCTGCACGAGCTGACCGTCATGCTGATCTACGAGGCCACCCGCGAGGCGCCGGTGCGCACCGAGCGCATCCACACGCCGGTCGCCCGCACCGACGCGTACCGCCTCGCGAACCCGCCGCTGCTGGTGCCCGTCCTGCGCGCCGGGCTGGGCATGGCCGACCAGGCGCACAAGCTGATCCCCGAGGCGCAGATGGGTTTCGTCGGCCTGGCGCGCGACGAGGAGACCCTCCAGCCGACCCCGTACATGGAGTCGCTGCCCGACGACCTGTCCGACCGCCCGGTGTTCGTCCTCGACCCGATGCTCGCCACCGGCGGCTCGATGGAGTACACGATCCGGCTGCTGACCGGCCGCGGCGCCACCGACGTCACCGCGATCTGCGCACTCGCCGCGCCGGAGGGGATCAAGCACCTGGAGGACAGCGGCCTGCCGGTCCGCGTGGTCACCGCGAGCATCGACGAACGGCTCAACGACTCCGGCTTCATCGTTCCTGGCCTGGGCGACGCGGGTGATCGTCAGTACGGTGCCCGCTGACTGGAACGGCAACGTCGCTACTCCCGGACCTGGGTCGAGCGCCAGCCGTCGGCGTGAGCGCGCAGCGCCGTCTCGTAGGAGGCGGCCACGTCGAAGTCCCGCGGCAGGTTCCCGTTCAGCTCCAGTGACACCAGCCCGTGCACGATGCCCCACGCGCTGACCGCGATCACCTCGGGCGCGACCGCCCGGAACACGCCGGCGGAGATCGCCGCGCGCACGGTGTCGACCAGCGGCGCGAGCGAGTCCCGCGCGGTCCGCGTCGCCTCCGCGCCGGGCTCGAACCCGGGCAGGGCCTTGGTGAACATGATCGAGTACAGGTGGGGGTCGGCCAGCGCGCTCTCCCGGTAGGCGAGCCCGAGCCGCACGAAGTCCTCCACCGGGTCGCCGGAGCGCGAGATGCCCCGCAACCGCGCCCCGAAGCGCCGGAACCCCTCCAGGTAGACGGCGTTGACCAGCTCGGGTTTGCCGCCGAACAGCGAGTACACCGCGGTGGTCGAGGTGCCCACGTCGGCGGCGAGCTTGCGCAGGCTGAGCGCCTTCGGCCCGTCCGCCGACAGCAGTTCCCCGGCCCGGTCGAGCAGTTTCAGCCGGAGTGCTTCGTCGTGGGTCCGGGGTCGAGGCATGCCCCCAGGCTATCGCGACACCGTTATCGTTCCCCTCGTTCCGGAGTTGACCTGGAGTGCACTCCAGGTCGTAGTGTCGGCAGCATGAGCTACTCGATAGCGGAAGCCGCACGTCGCAGCGGGCTGTCGATCGACACCCTCCGCTACTACGAGCGCATCAAACTCCTCGACCCGCCCGCCAGGGACACCGCGGGCAGGCGGGCCTACTCCGACGCCGACCTCGCGTGGCTGGAGTTCCTCACCAAGCTCCGCACCACGGGCATGCCGATCAAGATGATGCGGGAGTACGCGCAGCTGCGCGCCGCCGGTGACGCCAGCGCCGGCCGCCGCCGCGCGATCCTGCTCGAACAGCGCCGGTCGGTCGCCGAGCGCATCGCCGAACTCCAGGCCTGCATGGACGTCCTGAACTACAAGATCGAGAACTACGACCGCATCTGCGCCCGCGTCCCGGGCGGCGTGGTCCGGGAGGAGATCTCCGCGTGATCGGCACCAGGAAGCTGGGCGAGCTGGAGGTCGGCGCGCAGGGTCTCGGCTGCATGGGCATGAGCCAGGCCTACGGGGTGCGCGACGACGACGCGGAGTCGATCGCGACGATCCACCGCGCGCTGGAGTTGGGCGTGACGCTGCTGGACACCGCGGACGTCTACGGCCAGGGGGCCAACGAGGAGCTGGTCGGCCGCGCGATCGCGGGCAAGCGGGACCAGGTCGTGCTGGCCACGAAGTTCGGCATCGTCCTCGGCGCCGAGGGGCAGCAGGTGCGCGGTGACGCCGCCTACGTCCGCCAGTGTGCCGAGGACTCGATGCGCCGCCTCGGCGTCGACCACATCGACCTCTACTACCAGCACCGGGTCGACCCGGCCGTTCCGGTCGAGGAGACCTGGGGCGCGCTGTCCGAGCTGGTCGCCGAGGGCAAGGTCCGCCACCTGGGCATCTCCGAGGCGTCCGCGGAGACGATCCGCAGGGCGCACGCCGTCCACCCGGTGACGGCGCTGCAGAGCGAATGGAGCCTGTGGACCCGCGGGATCGAGGACGAGGTGGTGCCGGCGTGCCGCGAGCTGGGCATCGGGATCGTGCCGTTCTCGCCGCTCGGCCGCGGGTTCCTGACCGGCAGCATCACCAAGGTGGACGAGCTGCCGTCCGACGACATGCGCCGCAACCTGCCGCGTTTCGCCGAGGGCAACCTGGACCGCAACCTGCGCATCGTCGAGGCGCTGCGGAAGCTGGCGGCGGAGAAGGGCGTGACCGCCGGTCAGCTGGCGCTGGCCTGGGTGCAGAGCCGGGGCGCGGACGTCGTCCCCATCCCGGGCACGAAGCGCCGGAAGTACCTGGAGGAGAACGTGGCCGCGGCCGCGCTCGAACTGTCCGAAGCGGACATCCGGAGCATCGAGGCGGCCGTTCCGGCCGAGGCCGTGGCGGGGGAGCGCTACCCGGCGGCACTGGCCCGCAACGTCGGCAAGTGAGGCAGGTGGCCTGATCAGGCCACCGCCACACCGACCGCCGTCGTGATCATCGCGGCGGCGAGCAGCACCGCGCCGCTGACGGTGACGCCGTGCGCGAGCGGCTTCCGGCCCGGCAGCAGGTTGAGGAACATCCCGCCGGACTGCGCGAGGATCCCGACCAGCAGCAGGAGGCAGACCACCCACTGCCCGGCCGCGCCGAGCCCGCCGGCGGCGACGAGTTGCAGGGCGATCAGCGCCAGCACGAGCAGCACACCGGCGTGCGCGTGCCCGGCGCGGAAGTACGCCCGCTGCTCGTCGGTGAGCTTGCGCTTGCGCAGCAGGCCGAGCAGCGAGTAACCGCCGAACATCACCGTCGGCAGTGAGACCAGCGCGATCACGGTGAACAGCTGGGTGGGACCGGACAGGACGATCATCGCGAGCTTCCTCCCTGGGAGCGTTCCACGACAATCGTAACAGTGTTACGTAACGCGGTTATTCCATTAGTCCCGCAGCGACCGTCGCGCCCAGCTCCCAGCAGCGTTCGAGGTCCGCCTTCGACGGTTCGCCAGTGACGGTGACGATCTCCGCCGCCTTCTCCCACCCGAGACCGGTGGTGATCGACTCGATGCCGCGGACCGTCCCGGAGACGTCACTGCCGCCGTGCACGTAACACCCGAACGGGCGGCCACGCGTCGAGTCCAGGCACGGGTAGTAGACCTGGTCGAAGAAGTGCTTGAGCGCACCCGACATGTACCCGAGGTTGGCCGTGGTGCCGAGCAGGTAGCCGTCCGCGTCGAGCACGTCGGTGGCGGTGGCCGCGAGAGCCGCCCGCCGCACGACGGTGACCCCTTCGATCTCGTCGGTGGTCGCGCCTGCGACGACAGCTTCGAACATGGCCTGCAGGTTCGGCGAGGGCGTGTGGTGCACGATCAGCAAGGTGGGCACGCCTGAGGAGCGTGCCGTGGCCGGTCCGCCGGTGCAACCGCGTCGGGGGTGCCGAGCAGTCGCAACGCCTCCTGGCCGGGCTGCCGGGCTCGGCGGTGTGGCGGATGACCCGCCGGCCGTGGTCGGGGACCAGCACCATTTCGCCCGAGCGGCCTCCAGGCAACCGCCCGGTCGCGCCGTGGTGCGGCCGTCGGAGCGCCATTCCGGGCCCAAAGGGCACTTGATCAGCGCTTTTACCGTTAAGGGACCCCCCTGTTCGAGCCCCATTTCGGGGCATGTAATCTTCTCTTCGTCGCCAGGGAGACCGGGCCGGCGGGGAAGAAAAGCCCCAAGGGAACGGGATTCGGGCGGGGGGTCACGAACCAAGCTCCCACCGATGGTGGTAGAGTGGGTGACCGCCGCCGGACGAAACCACAGCGAAATTGGAGTCGCGAGACTTCGCGCGCTGGTGGGGTCGTCGGGTGACACAACAAAACGTGTTGTTTGAGAACTCAACAGTGTATTGATGAGCTAAAGCCAGTTGATTAGCTAGAACCCTTTGTGGGTTCCTTTGAGGCTATGAGAATAGCCGGGTTTGATTTTCTGACATTGTTGGAGAGTTTGATCCTGGCTCAGGACGAACGCTGGCGGCGTGCTTAACACATGCAAGTCGAACGCTGAAGCATCTTCGGGTGTGGATGAGTGGCGAACGGGTGAGTAACACGTGGGTAACCTGCCCTGTACTTTGGGATAAGCCCTGGAAACGGGGTCTAATACCGAATATGAC